>JBAYAD010000033.1:0-15968 GCA_041669965.1 Selenomonadaceae bacterium | reverse complement strand
CGAGGAGATGCTTATAATGGAGCGGAGAGCGCTTGTTGTGGAGTGCGTGCATACCTATTATTGGGAAAATGATTTTAGCTGTGCGGAGGTGTCCCAACGTATACTGAATGAGTTGTTTAAGGCAAACCTGTCGACACAGCTTCTTTGGGCGACATTCGGTTTGAATGCTGGCCGCTGCGGATTGCAGTGTGGACTTGTAGAAGGACCGTTGTTGTTTATGGGCATTTATGCAGCAAAGAAGCATATTGATCAAGGTGAGATAAGGAAACTTTGTCGTCAGTATTGTGCTGAGTTCAAAGCGGAGTTTGGGAGTATGCTTTGCAGTGAACTTCGCCCGGAGGGTTTCAAAAGAACGAATCCACCACACCTCTGTGAGGCACGGACGGTAGAGGCAGTTGTATTTGCAATAGAGTTTATTGAAAAGCATATGTGAACTTCATCAGGGCTATTAAGGTGTGCTATAATGTAAAAAGCAGCGTCTGCAGCGAATTTTAATGATGAAGGATAGGAGAAAGAGATGAATGGGTAGATCGTTTATTAGAACGGACAATTTTTATTGATGAAGCAAAATAAATGAAGTGTATGCCGTAAAATAAATTTGCTGATAATGAAAAAGATAGCGTGTTTGTCGGTTGAAAATGTCATTTTGCCGACAGATATGCTTTTTTATATGTAAGAAAACAGAAGATTGATGGGAGCGGAAAAATGTTAACAGTAACAGGAATGTCGCAGGGGTTTGGCGACAAGGTCATATTTGATGATGTATCATTTAAACTATCGAAGGGCGAGCATATCGGACTCGTTGGGAACAATGGGCAAGGGAAGTCAACCTTTTTTAAAATTATTACAAAAGAAATTTTGCCGGATGATGGACGTATTGAATGGAGCAGTAAAGCAAATGTTGGCTATATGGATCAAAATGTTGTGCTGGATCACTTTCCTAGTGTACGCGATGTGCTGAAGAGTGCGTTTGATACTCTTTTTGCACTTGAAAGTGCGCTGACTGGTATATATGATGAGATGGCTGTACTGCAGGATAAAGAATTGGAAAAAGCAATGAATAAAGCGGCAAGATTCCAGACAGAACTTGAGGAAAGTGATTTTTACAGCATTGATTCAAAAATTGAAGGTATTACACTGGGGCTTGGTGTACGTGATCTGCTTGATAAAAATCCGCAAAAGCTTAGCGGCGGGCAGCGGACAAAGATTCTTCTGGCAAAGCTCCTTTTGGAAAAGCCGGATATCCTGCTGCTTGATGAGCCGACAAACCATCTTGATGAAGAAAATGTCATGTGGCTTAAAGAGTATCTTATCGGGTATACAAAGGCATTCATTTTGATTTCACATGATACAGACTTTATGAATACAGTTGTTGATGTTATCTATCATTTGGAAAATCGCAAATTGACGCGTTATCCGGGAAACTATATAAAGTTTCAGCGCATCTATAAGGAAAGGAAAGCGCAGCAGCTCGCAGCCTTTGCGAAGCAGCAGGTTGAGATCAGCAAACTTGAGACGTATATACAAAAGAATGGTGCCCGTGCATCGACTGCCGGTCAGGCAAAGTCAAGAGAAAAAGCATTGGATAAAATGGATCGTATTCAGATTGATAAGAAGGCACCTGATCCACATTTTGACTTCAGGGAAGCAACGGAACCGGGAAATGTAATTTTTGAAGCGAAAAAACTTGTTATTGGCTATAAACAGCCGTTGTCGCGTGCACTCAATTTATCAATGGATAAATATGAAAAGATTGCAATTATTGGTGCTAATGGTATAGGTAAGACGACTCTTTTAAAAAGCCTTATGGGTGTACTTTCACCAGTCAGTGGAAAGGTTAGTCTGGATGATCGGCTGGCAATCGGCTATTACGAGCAGGAGGTACCAATCAGTACAGAAGAAACGGTTCTTGAGAATGTTTGGGAAACATTCCCCGACCTCAAATTGTCAGATGTGCGAAAGCTGCTTGCACGCTGCGGACTAAAGCGTGAACATATCGAGAATAAAATTTATTTATTGAGTGGTGGAGAACAGGCAAAGGTGCGTCTTTGCAAGATTATCAACAAGAAGACAAATGTGCTTTTTCTTGATGAACCGACGAATCATCTTGATGTCAAGGCCAAAAAAGAATTAAAACGTGCGCTGATTCACTACAAGGGCAGCATTGTGCTCGTTAGTCACGAGGTTGAGTTCTATAAGGATATTGCAACGAAGATTTGGGATGGACAGGATTTTGTTGCAGGAAAGTTAAGCGAGGCTGAAAAAAACGACAAACCGCAAAATTGTGCGATTTGTCGTTTCTTTATAACTTTTAGAAATAAAAATCAAGCATCATGCCGAGCATTGAAGACGTGGAGCCATACTTGCTTGAAACACTGCTGAGAGCAACCGATGGGTACAGATTATCTGTATTCGCTGCAGCAGCAGATGTTTTGTTGTAGGTGTTAGCAGCAAGGCCTTTTGTGCCAAGCAGCTTACGTACGTTGTCTGAATCAGCTGTAAGTGCCGCGGATAGTTTATCTGTGTTAACTGAAAGTCTGCCGGAAGTATCTGTGCTGATACCGATTGAATCATAGGCATGTTTGTTATATTGTGTGTCTGCATACGAGATTGACAGACCTTTGATGGCCGATGAGAGAGTTGCGTTGTCACTGAGAAAATCAACGGTATCATTGTAGTCGGCAGTAAAGTTTTTGACGTTTTTAACAACGGCAGAAATTTTATCGGTGGTACTTGCTGCTGAATCGGCGGTGATATCAAAGTTTGTATTCTCCAGCGCTTTGGCAGATCTTTTTAGAGATGTTGTTACGTCACTGAAGTCGTTTTTAAAAGTTGTCTGGTTTTTAGAGTACATTTCAAGTGCCGAGATGTCGTTTTGCTGTGCCGAGATTTTTTTAGAGATAAGGTTATAGATCAAACTAGTATCTGTACTTCCATAGAGTGAGGAACTCTTTGACGATAAGCCTAAAAGAGAGCTTATGCCGGAGCTGCTTGCCGATGAACCATTAGAAAGACTTGTGAGCCAACTGGAAGAATTTGTACTAGATGATGAACCAACCTTTTGCATTGCAGCAGACAACATATAAGAGTTATTTGCTATCGATGAAACTGTGTACATGTAACTCCTCCTTCCTTAGAAAAAATGTTTCTTAAAAATTCTAGTGGAAAATTCAATTCAAATTAATAAAAAACTCCTTATCTATATATCGAAATAAATGCAAAAAATTATAAGTACAGGTACTGTTTTCTGAAAATATTTTTTTCGAAGGTTTTTCATGTAAAACGTTTTACTTATAGGGGGAAAAAGTGTAGAATGTAAACATAACAGGGTGATCGATAGGTTTTGTTCCTGTATATATAAAAGCAACGCAGTGCAGTGAATCGTGTGCTGTTTTGGTTTGCTTTATAATTCCTTGAAGGGTGTTAATCAACAGATGCTTTTGCAGGTCTGTTTAAAAAAAGAAATAGGTGGGGATTTAGTAATGTTAAAAAAGACTAAAATTGTCTGTACAATGGGACCAGCAACAGAACGGGAAGGCGTTATCGAGGCATTGATTGAAAATGGCATGAACTGTGCACGATTCAATTTTTCGCATGGTGATCATGCAGAACATACGGCTCGTATCAAAATGGTAAGAGATGCTGCTAAAAAAGCAGGTGAAGTGCTTTCTTATATTCTTGATACAAAGGGACCGGAAATGCGTCTTGGCTCATTTGCAAACGGTAAGGTCCAGCTTGAAAAGGGTGAAAAGTTTACATTGACCTATAGTGACGAACCAGGCGATGCAACGCATGCACCTGTAAGCCATAAAGTTCTTTATAAAGAAGTAAAGCCTGGCGATACGATTCTTCTTTCCGATGGTCTTGTTGGACTAAAAGTTGAAGAAATTCATGGGAAAGACATCATAACAACGATTCTTAACAGTGGTGAAATGAGTACACGCAAACGTATTGCTGCTCCAGGTGTGTCTGTAAGCTTACCACCAATCTCTGAACAGGACGAAAAAGATATTATTTTCGGTGTTGAACATGATATGGATTTCGTAGCTGCGTCGTTTATTCAGCGGGCAGAAGATGTAAGGGCAATTCGCAAGCTTATTACGACACATAATGGTCATATGGAAATCATTCCTAAAATAGAAAATCTCGAAGGTGTAAAGAATATTGATTCCATTATCGAAGCTTCTGATGGCATTATGGTAGCTCGTGGTGATCTTGGTGTAGAAATTCCAGCTGAAGATGTTCCTTTGATTCAGAAAAATATTATTGAAAAATGCAATAAAGCGGGTAAACCTGTTATTGTTGCGACACAGATGCTTGAATCCATGACGAATAATCCTCGTCCGACGCGCGCAGAAGCATCCGACGTTGCCAATGCAATTCTTGATGGTACAGATGCTATTATGCTTAGTGGTGAAACTGCAAGTGGCGATTATCCTGTAGAAGCTGTTCAGACAATGAATAAAATTGCACAGCGTATTGAGACTTCTCTGCAGTATAAGAAAATTTTCGTAAGAAAAGGATTTGAACATCAAAATAGCACGACTGATGCAATCGCACATGCTACGGTGCAGATGGCATATGAACTTGATGCGGCTGCAATCATTACTCCGACAGAAAGTGGCTATACAACAAGAGTCGTTTCGAAGTATCGTCCAAAGGCAGCAATCGTAGCTTATGCACCGAATGAAATGGTAGCACGTCATTTAAACTTGCGCTGGGGTGTATATTCCGTACAAGGGAAGTCCTGGAATGATATCGATGAAATGATTAGTTCCGCAACGGCTTGTGCAGTCAGAAATGGTTATGCAAAACGCGGCGATCTTACGATTATTACTTCTGGTATTAAGTTTGGTGAAGGAAATACGAGCTCAATCAGAGTTCATACAATTTAATTAAAAAGATGCCTTCTTGTGTGGGCTTTGTGTATATAAGGAAGAGGATGTATCCCTGAGGATATACCCTCTTTTTCTTGCATTCTTACAGTGCTTTGTGGTATGATAAAGTAGAATTTGTAGATGGTAGAGGAGGTCCGGGACTTTGCTTACAGTTTTAATGGTTTTTGATGCTCTTGTTGCAATTATTTTAGTTGCTTCTGTATTGGGACAGTCCGCTAAATCTGCTGGTATGGGTGGAATTGGTGGCGGCGAAGATACAGTATTCAGTGGCAAGGCAAGAGGGATGGATGCACTTTTAGCGCGCGTTACTGTAGTATTTGCAGTTTTATTTGGCGTTATTACTCTTGTTATTGCAAAGATGACAATGTAAATTGTACAAATAGGAGCGTTCTCTATCCGATTGGGAGGGGAGCGTTTTTTATTTTCCTTGTGGGGAAAGGCGGGATTTGTATGATCTTAAAAGGAGCACAGCCATTCTTTCTTGTCGGAGGAGAACATGGAGTTTTGTTGATCCATGGCTTTACGGGTTCTCCATCGGAGATGGTTCTTTTGGGTGAAAGGCTGCATCGGGAAGGTTTTACCGTTCTTGGTATACGTCTCAGCGGACATGGAACGAGTCCGGAAGATATGGCAAAGACGGATTGGCAGGACTGGTATGATTCAGTTTATGACGGTTATGCAATACTTAAAGGATTTTGTACGAGGATATCCGTGGTTGGCCTTTCAATGGGTGGACTTATGGCACTTTATCTGAGTGTACATGCCGTTTTGCATAAAGTGGTTTCTTTGAGTGCACCAATTTTTATTGCAGGAGAAAAAAATCTGAAATTGCTGCCGTCGCGGGAAGATGCTTTAGGAAAGTTTGCACCAAAGCATCGTAAAAAGATGGCGAATCTTCCCAAGGAATGTAATGTTTCTTATTCGAGTATGCCGCTTGTTTGTGTTTATCAATTGCTGGACTTTATTAAGACGGCAAAGACTTTATTAAGCGGAGTGTCCAGACCGCTGCTTATTGTACAGAGCCGAAAGGATCATACAGTACAATCAAAGAGTGGCACATATATTTATGACCATGTCGGTACGGAGAAAAAGGAACTTTTCTGGCTGAAAAAATCAGGCCATCTTGTGACGATTGATATAGAGCGTGAAATTGTATTTAAAAAGGTGGCAGAATTTCTTGCTGCAGAATGAGGTGAAGGACATGTTGGATAAGGCAATTCAGGATAATTATTGCTTTGCTTGTGGCAAAGATAATCCGATAGGGATGCATCTTGATTTTCATATAGAGGGGAAGACCTTTAAGGCAGTACACACGGTATTGCCAGAGTATCAGAGCTATGAAGGAGTCGTGCATGGCGGTATTATTACGACGATGCTTGATGAAGCGATGGGGGGCTATCTTTGCGCACAGGGACAGCGAGTTGTTACAGCGCGGATTGATGTGCGTTATCGGGCAATAACTCCAGTGGGGGTACCACTTACGATTACAAGCCAAATCAAGTCACAACGGGGCAGATTTATTGAAATGGTTGGAACGATTGCCTTACCAAATGGAACGATAACAGCGGAAGGAACGGCTAAGATGGCCGTGGTGGAATGATAATGGAGTTAAAAGAAAGAATTTTGGAATACATGCGGCATGAGGATTATAAACCGCTTGATGAGAGCGATTTGGCAGAAAAAATGAAGCTTACCCAAGAGGAACTTATCGCATTTTCCACGATGGTAGAAGAAATGGAAGACGATGCAGTGATTGTTAAGAATAGCAATGACCTCTATGGTGTGCCAGAACACATGAGCCTTGTTGTTGGCAGACTGAGTATGACGGGAAAAGGATTTGGATTTATTATCCCGGATGTTCGGGAAAAGGAAACGGATACTGATGTTTTTGTACCAGGGACAATGCTTGACAGTGCAATGAATAATGACCGGGTTGTTGCTCGT
This sequence comes from Selenomonadaceae bacterium, assembly GCA_041669965.1. GTDB lineage: Bacteria > Bacillota > Negativicutes > Selenomonadales > Selenomonadaceae > UBA1792. Next base: position 9,126 of record JBAYAD010000033.1, on the reverse strand, counting down.
GTAAGTCCATCTGAGATGCCAGGCCGCTCGCGTGAAGGTGAGATTATTCGTATAGTGAAACGAGCAAACACGAAGATTGTTGGTACATTTGAAAGTAGTAAGACCTTTGGTTTTGTGACACCGGACGATATGAAGCTTAATCAGGATGTATTTATTCCCAAAAAGTATTTTAATGGAGCTAAAGTTGGTACGAAAGTTGTAGTTGAGATTACGAAATGGCCAGATGGCCGCCGCAGTGCTGAGGGCAGGATTATTGAAATCATTGGCATGGTTGGTGCACCTGGTGTAGATATTCTGTCAGTTATGCGTCAATATGATCTCTCAACAGAATTTCCTCCAGAGGTACAGGAAGCTGCGGATGCAACAGAACTGTCTGTTAGCTTGGAAGAGTATAGAGGGCGGCGGGATCGTCGTGATTTCCACATTGTAACAATTGATGGAGATGATGCGAAGGATCTCGATGATGGTGTCTATGTGGAGAAACGGGAAAATGGCGGGTTTTTTCTTGGGGTATATATTGCCGATGTAAGCTGGTATGTGCGAGAAAATGCACCACTTGATAAGGAGGCAAGGGAACGCGGCACAAGTGTATATCTCGTCGATCGTGTTATTCCAATGCTGCCAACGCGCCTTTCAAACGGAATATGCAGTCTCAATGCCGGTGAAGACCGTTTGGCGATGGCCTGTGAAATGGAAATTAGCTCGGCTGGACAGGTAATAAGCTATGAAATATTACCAACGGTGATTCACGTATATCGTCGACTCACCTATAATATAGTCAATAAAGTTCTCGTCGATAAAGAACAGCAGTTTGTTGATGATAATGCAGATATACTGACAATGCTGCAGAATATGGCGGATATGCGTAAGGCACTCAAGCAACGCCGCCATGTGCGTGGTTCGATTGACTTTGATCTACCAGAAGTTAAGGTTCGCCTTGACAGTGAAGGCAAGCCAATTGCGCTCATCAAACGTGTTGGTTCTCTTGCCGAGTCGATGATTGAGGAATGCATGCTTGTTGCGAATGAAACAGTTGCAGAACACATGGATAAAAAAAATCTGCCGTTTGTCTATCGTGTGCATGAACAGCCAACATCGGATAAGATTGATCGTCTCAATGATCTTCTTGCAGCATTTAGTCTGCATATCAATAAAAACTCAGAAGATGATAATATAAAGCCGATGATGCTGCAGAAAATACTTGAACAGGTCGCCGGAAAGCCGGAAGAACGCATTATAAGTTCGGTGTCACTGCGTTCAATGCAACAGGCGCGATATTCGACGGAAAGCCTTGGACATTTTGGTCTTGCGGCGCGGTACTATACACATTTCACCTCACCAATTCGCCGCTATCCAGATCTTATGGTACATCGTCTGCTTAGAGAAACATTTCAGACTGGTACGATTGAGGCACCGCGTCAGGAAAGACTCAGAGGGATGCTGCCGGAAATTGCGACACATGCATCACAGCGTGAACGTGTTGCCATCGAGGCAGAGCGTGAAACAACGGATATGAAGAAAATCGAGTATATGGCACAGTTTGTCGGAGATGAATTTGCTGGTATTGTTAGCGGTGTTACAGCTTTTGGTGTCTTTGTTGAGCTGGATAATGGTGTTGAAGGCCTTGTTCATGTATCAAGTATGGTTAATGACTACTACGAATATGTTGAAGCACAGTACTCGCTTATTGGTCAGCGTACACATCAAGCATATCGCCTTGGCGATGAAGTTCAGGTGGTGCTTGCACGAGCAAGTATCGAAGAACGTAATATCGATTTTATTTTCAAGGATAATGGAGTTTACACACCACTTAGCGATAGAAAGCCAAAACCTGAAGTCAGCAAGCCTGCTTGCGAGAAAAGCATAGACAAGCCAAAAGCTGGCACTGGTAAAGGAAGAAATCGAAAGCGCGGTTCAGGTAAAAAGAACAGTGAGAATAAATCTGATGATAAAATAGTCATTGGTGTAGTAAAGCCATTAGAGCTAAAGACTATTGATAAAACATTACCGGAAAAACCTAAAATGGCAAAGCGCCTGCCAGGCGCACCAATGAAAGAATATAAGGTCAGAAAGTCCCCGGGAGCCATATGGCCGGATCCAAAACCAAAGAAATATGGTGAGTTTACAGGGGGAGCAGTAGGCAAGAATAATGTGAGACCGCACCGCAGAACAACAGGCGGTACAACAAAGAACAAATAAGTCAGGTGAATTACATGGGAAGAAAAAATATAGGCATAAAGATTGCTTGTGAAAACAGAAAAGCACGGCATGATTATTTTATCCATGAAGCTTTTGAAGCAGGACTTGTATTGCAGGGAACTGAGGTAAAGTCCCTGCGTGCTGGTAAAGCAAATCTCAAGGATAGCTATGCGCAGATACAGAATGGCGAGATTGTTCTTTGTAACATGCATGTAAGCCCGTATGAACAAGGAAACATTTTTAACCATGATCCGTTGCGTCCCCGCAAGTTGCTTATGCACAAAGCAGAGATCATAAAGCTTTTCAGCAAGACACGTGAAAGAGGCTTTACACTTGTTCCGCTCAAGATTTATTTCAAGAGGGGCAATGCCAAGGTAGAACTGGCTCTTGTAAGTGGAAAGCACAATTATGATAAGCGTCAAGTACTTGCTGACAAGGCAGCGAAGCGTGATATGGAGCGTGCAATGAAAGATCGTCAGAAATATTGATACAACCACATCTTCAATTATAAAAAATTGCAGTTATAGTGGATTTGTGCTATGATATTATGTACAGCAGAGGAAAAGAATGCTGGAAGCTAACTAACCGGGGACGCAAAGGTTTCGACGGGGGTAGCTGGTGTATAGGTAGCGAGTCGGGGGTTCATCAACCCGTTAGTAAGGTGAAAAACTTTTATTTAAATATAAAAGCAAACGAAAATTACGCTTTAGCAGCTTAATGCTAACCTCTTTCTGTTCTTATCCCGCGTGAGCGGAAAAGAGGCCAATAGCGGGATACCTGAAGGCCAATTCTCGGAGGTCTGACCGGGAAACTTTATCGAGATAGGATTTAGTAGTCTGTCTGTAGACGGCGAAGATCCAAAATCAAATTATAGACTGCACTCGAAGAAGCCTATGAACCAATACTTTCGGACAGGAGTTCGATTCTCCTCGTCTCCACCACTCATAAACCAAATTTTGGGTAGCAATTGTAAATTTGGTTAAAAATAAAGCAAAACTACCTCATTCCGTAATTTTTTGGGATGAGGTAGTTTTTTATCATATCCGTAAAAATGACGCAAAAAAACGAGCATAAAATAAATTTATACTCGCCTCGATTAAATCAATAGTAGGTAGTTTTTATAATAACAGTTCCAATTATTTTATTGATGCATCATTGGATGCTCTGGTCTATCATGGTTATATTGTGGTATACGTTCTAGTCTTCCGTGGTCATATCGCAGCGTGTATTGTGGTGGTTGTTCTGGTCTATGCTGGTGAATATTTTCTGGTGGATGCTCTGGCCTGCGATGATCATCTTGTGCTGAATGTTCTTTGTGCGGCTTTTGGTGATGGTGGTTATGATCGCTTTGGTGCGGTGGTTCTGGCGGTCGTTGTTCCCCGTCATCCATGTAAACCATGTTTTTGTGTGGAGAAGCTTCTATCGTACTGCAAAATCCTAAAGATCCGGCTATTATAGCTGCACCTAAAGTTATGGACATAAGATTCTTAGTGATCTTTTTCATAATTATCATACCCTTTCGATATTACTAGTATAGCAATTGATTATTACAATTGGATAAGAGTAGCATTAAAAGTTTATTAGATTTTCAAACTAATAAACTTTTAATGTTCAGGGAATAACAGCTTGATTGTATATGCTATACTAAGATAAATTGAAAAAAGTGCTTATAGAATAAACTTTGCAGCACCTGGAAATATTATAATGACCTATAAAATTTATTGAAATTATTGCTAGAAGTAGGAGGATAATACTATTGTTATATAAAGCTGGAATAATTGCATGGATGGTTATGTTGATTGGTGCAATACTAAATGGTGTGCTGCGAGAAAAAATACTTCAGCCAAGGATAAAATCTCTTGCACTTCCAATAAGTGCTTTAAGCGGGGCAATCCTTTTTACGATAATTGCATATGTGATGTTTAAATGGGGAAATATTATATGTACAACTCGAGAAACTTTGATTTTAGGGAGTATGTGGTTTGTTTTTACGATTTTATTTGAGTTTATTTTTGGTCATTATATTTTAAAGGAAGACTGGAAAAAACTTTTTAAAGCTTACGATGTCAGAAACGGCAATTTATGGAGTGTACTGCTTTTGTATTTGCTTTTTTTGCCTTTTATTGTTTCGAAAGTATTGATATAAATATTGCTGTGACGTTTTTAAATAATTGGGCAGAAAACAGTATCATCTGTTTAAAATGTTTCTTAACATCCCATTTTTGTTAGAACTACAATTTTTAGAAGACCATCTTCAATGGAGTGGGAAAATATAACAAAGTTGTAAATAAGTATAGTAGTCGTTCAATCGACATTCATATTCTGTGTATGCATCGACGCCTGCTGTTTTTATATACATGGTTTGATTGTACGTTTACTAATGTTTTTGTTTTGCAGAACAAACTGTTTGGATATATGTTCTATAGAGCTGTAAAAGCTAAATGGTGATTTTGCAGTTTATTTTTATAAAAAGATAAATGTTTGAAAAAAATTGTTTATTAAATCCAAGGAATGTACATGTGAAAGATACGAATGTTTTTTAATGTTGACATTTATAAACATAAATGATAGAGTATGTAAATGTACTGCAAATTTAATATTGAATTTCGTATGAAGATAATGGGAGAGAGATTTTTATAATCCGCCGAAGATGTTATGCTTTCAGGCAAAAGGACCACTATTGGACGAACCTCTGGAGAGCCTCAATAGAGCACCGAAGGAGCAAACTGATGACGTTTGAATCAGTGAATCTCTCAGGTAAAAGGACAGAGCTAATTGTATTTTATTATTAGAGGCCAAATTTTATATTTGGTCTCTTTCTGTATTTTTTGAGGATTTATTCATTCTTTTTGGCAGCAGGGTAGTCAACTCAATAGAACGTTGTATCTCAATAGTTAAGTAAAAATCTAAAAGATTGAGACTGCAGTAACATTTTGGAAGGTGGAATATATATGTCAGAAAATCAAGATTTATCGAGAGGACTAAAAAATCGGCATGTTCAACTACTTGCGATTGGCGGTGCAATTGGCACGGGATTGTTTCTGGGTTCAGGCAGATCCATTCATTTGGCAGGTCCGTCCATTTTATTTGCGTATATGATAACCGGAATCATATGTTTTTTTGTTATGCGTGCGCTTGGGGAATTATTGCTTTCTAATTTAAATTATCATTCATTTGTCGACTTTGTCCGTGAATATATGGGGAATGGTGCTGCATTTGTTACGGGATGGACTTACTGGTTTTGCTGGATTTCACTTGCTATGGCTGACGTAACTGCTGCTGGACTTTATATACAGTATTGGTTTCCCAATATAGCACAATGGGTTCCAAGTCTTATTGTTCTTGTGATTTTGTTAATTGCTAATCTTACTACAGTAAAGATGTTTGGTGAAATGGAATTCTGGTTTGCTTTGATTAAAGTTGTGGCAATACTAGCACTGATTGTAATTGGCACATTTATGATTATTAAAGGATTTTCTACCAATGCTGGTGCCTCCAGTTTTTCAAACCTTTGGTCCAATGGCGGTTGGTTTCCTAATGGGGCAAGTGGCTTTATTCTTTCTTTCCAAATGGTTGTATTTGCTTTTACAGGAATTGAATTGGTCGGATTAACTGCGGGAGAAACCGAAAATCCGGAATGTGTTATTCCAAAGGCAATTAACAATATTCCCATTCGAATTATTCTTTTCTATATTGGAGCACTTCTTATTATTATGAGCATTTATCCATGGACTACAATTAGTCCGGATAAAAGTCCATTTGTACAGGTGTTTTCAGCTGTGGGCATTGCCGCTGCTGCAACAGTTGTAAATTTCGTTGTTTTGACTTCTGCGGCATCCGCCTGTAACAGCGGGATATTCAGTACAAGCCGCATGGTCTATTCACTGGCAAAAGAAAGCAATGCACCCGATTCGATGACAAAATTAACGTCGAATCATATACCATCTAATGCGTTAATGTTTTCGGCACTAGTTGTTCTGATTGCGGTTATTCTGCAATTTATTATGCCGAAAGGGGTATTCGTACTTATTACAAGTATATCAACATTTTGCTTTATTTTTATTTGGACAGTTATAACGATTTGCCATTTGAAATATCGTAAAACGAATCCTGAACTTGCGGCAAAAAATAAATTCAAGATGCCATTGTATCCAGTTATTAATTATGTAATCTTAGCATTTTTTGCTTTTGTTATAGTTACGCTGGCACTTAATGAAGAAACTCGTGTAGCCTTGTTTGTAACTCCTGTATGGTTTGCGGCACTTGGGGTGATTTACAAGATACTTAAAGTAAAAGCCAAAAATGAAGAAGCGGGCGAAAGCAATTTGGTATAAGAGAAAATAAAGAAGGCATCATAGGAGATAAAAAGAGAGGACGCTAGTAAATGGAATTGTTTACTGGCGTTTTTTGTGTGTAGAATTAGATGAAATATGGTGTTTCATAAACTAAATAAAAAGCAAAAAAAGAAGTAGTGGATTTTGGAATAAGCATAGTCGGAAAAAGTGATGATGATGAACATAGTAGAATAAGAACCAAACATAATGGCAAAAAGTAATTTAAATGATTATTTAATAAAGCAAATAATATCTAATGTATGCTATAATAATCAGATAAATAAAACAATTTCATTATATGGATGAAGGGCCTCTTGTGGAAAATCACAACAATAAAAAATATTTTGTACATGAAATAGTTATAATGAAAAATCGGTACGAACCGAATAACGATTCAGACAATTATTTTGTTTGGAGTAAATGTAACTTTTGATGAAGCGTGGAATGCACGAAGCATTATATAAAGTGTTTTTTTACAAGGAGGGCAATATAGAAATGATGAAAAAATTCATACACAAGGAAGCTTCGGGCAATGTTTTTAGTGCAGCGAGTATTCGGACACGATTGTTATTAATCATGGTATTGCTTATGTTTGTTTCGCTGAGTTTACTCACATGGGTAAGTTATTATTTTTCGAATAAAACACTTACAGAGAGTGTCAATGAAAATGCAATGGCAATTGGAGCGGATTATTCAAATCGTATTCATGGTTTTATTAATGAATTAGTTTTATATGTGCAGGATGTGGCGGTTAATCCTCATATTGTAAATCCGAGGAGCCGTGAGCAAATTGTCGTTGAACTAGCAGATGCCTTGCAGCGAAACAATAAGTTTACGGGTATAACTTATTGTGATTTGAACGGAAATATAATTCGAGCACAGGGCGACACAGTACATTTAAGTGATAGGGAATATTATCAGAAAGCTGTGCAAATAAAAAAAACAGTAGTCTCAGAACCTATTCTTTCCAAAGGCTCTGGCAAATTGTCAATTATTATTGCTGTACCTGTTGTAAGAAATGGAGAAGTGACGGCAATTATACAAGCAACAATGCCACTTGACAGTTTGATTGGAATAGTCAAAAATATAAAATTTATGGATAACGGCTATGGATTTATTATTGATCAATCTGGTATTATTATTGCGCATTCACTAAGGCCTGAACTAAATGGAAAATTAAGTTTGGCTGAAAATCATGCAGATCCGGTGTTGGCAAAAACGCTTCCTGAAATGGATGATCAGCTTGTCCGCTTGTTTCATATTGCCGTCGATAGCAGTCATCCGGTAAGTGGGACCTACAATGTATTGAATGAGGCTATGTTCACAGTATTTACACCAGTAGAGCTGCCGGGAGGTGTCCGCTGGTTGGTGGCTGTTTCAGCGCCTGTACAAGAAGTAACAAGTGTAGTTTCCAAAATGAATTTTAAGCTAATTTTGACAGCACTAAGCTGTATTGCAGCTGGGATTTTAGTGATCTTTTTGATTAGTAAGCGATTTGCCCGGCCGGAAGAGCGGTATTTTAAAGCTTTTCGCCATGTTGCTGATGTCATTGGTATAGTGGATCTTGAGACTGAAAAAATTCTTGAAGTAAATGATGCTTTTTTCAAAGTGCTTGGTTATCAACGGGAAGAGGTTGTTGAGCATACGTGTGACTCTTTGGGGTTATGGGAAAATGATGGTAAACAAGAAATCTATGCATCACTAAAGCAGGGTATTTCAGTATATAATTTGGAAACGTTTTGGACTACGAAAGATAAGAAAAAGCGAATTGGGCTTTTATCAGCAGATGTTATTAAGATTGGAAATGAGTACTATGCTGTATTTATATGGCATGATATTAGTGGACAAAAAGAGGCAGAAACAGCGCTCCGTAAGGCATATGATATTATGGGGGAAAAGGTTGAGGAAAGAACGCAAGAACTTTTTGCGGCCAATCAAGAGCTTAGAGCCATAAATGAAGAAATGATTGCTATTAATGAAGAAATGGAACAAAGTAATACTAAACTTCATACAGAAAATTACATTCGGCGTCAGGCAGAAGAAAAACTTTTATTGCGGGAACGGCAGTATCGTGCGACTACAAATCTTTTGATGCGACCAGCTGAGGAGGCCGGACGACTTGCAGAAACAGTATTGGGCAATGCCATTCAACTGGTTGAGGCAACGGGTGGCTTTATTGGCATGTACAGTGAAGCTGGTGATAGTTTTGTCATTCATTATGGAATTGGTCTTCATGAAGAATTTAGGATGGATAAGATTCGGGTTGAATCGAATGGACCTTTTCAAACTGTTTATGAGACGGGAGAAGTTTTTAGGGACAAAGAATACTGGTGGAATAGTATTCTGCAGGAAGGAGAAGGGCCTACGATATTGGGGAGTATGATTTTTGTTCCGCTTAAACAACAGGAAAAAGTAAAGGGAATTTTGGCAACAACATGGAGTGCCCTGTATGAGGTTTCTGACGAGAATGTTGAAGTTTTGCAGCAATTTGCTGATCTGGCATTTTTTGCTATGGAACGGGCGCAGAATCAGGAACAGATTCGCCATATTGCGTTTTATGATGTATTGACTGATTTGCCAAATCGTGTCAGCT
>JBAYAD010000032.1:0-16298 GCA_041669965.1 Selenomonadaceae bacterium | reverse complement strand
GTAGGAAAGATGGCAGTGGATGCTATTCTTGCGAGAGATTATCCTTTGATACAAGTATATGTCATTTGGATGTCGGTGATTTATGTTATGGTAAACCTGTCTGCGGATTTAGCGTATCACTATCTTGATCCCCGCATAAGACTGGAAGAAGGAGCTGGAAAGTGAAACGATATAAGATGCTGGTTTTTTATGGAATACTAATTTTTTTACTTTTGTTCGTAGCGGCAATTGCTTCACATATTGTGCCATATGATCCGTATGCGCAAAATTTAGAAATGGCATTAAAAGCTCCGGATGATATACATTGGCTTGGTACAGATCGCTATGGAAGAGATATGTTTTCAAGAGTGCTGGTTGGTGCACAAACAACTATTTTTTCAGCGTTGTTGTTATTGAGCTTAATTTCTGCTTTTGGTATTTTTATTGGTATTATCAGCGGGTATTACGGTGGCTGGATTGATACGGTTTTGATGAGAATCACGGATGTTTTTTTAGCGTTTCCCGAAATGATTTTTGCTGTCGCTGTTGCAGCAGTACTTGGTGGCGGTATTTTAAATGCGGCTGCAGCACTTGCGCTGGTTGCCTGGACTAAATATGCAAGGCTTTCCAGAGGGCTTGTGTTTACGGTCCGGCATATGCCATATATTGTTGCAGCCAGAATGAATGGAACCAAAAACCTGGGTATCATGAGCAAGCATATTTTACCCAATATTGCTGGGACGATGTTTGTAACAGCAGCGCTTGACATGGGAACGATTATTATGGAATTGGCGGGACTTTCTTTTTTAGGGCTTGGTGCGATGCCGCCGATGGCAGAGTGGGGCGCTATGATGAACAATGGGCGCAGCATGATACAAACAGCACCCTGGATCGTGATTTCACCGGGTGTGGCAATTTTTTTGACGGTGGCGATTTTTAATTTATTTGGTGACAGTGTACGTGATTGTTTGGATCCAAAACAAATGAAAGGATGAAAATATGAAAAAAATTATAATGCTGTGTTTATTTGTTTTTATTGCGGGGCTATTGATGAGTGGTTGTGGCAGCAATGATAAGCAGGTAAATGAAAAAGAAAAAGTATTTCGGTATGGAACCATGGCATATGGACCTGCTATGGAAAATGCAGGAACGAATCCACATGATACTTATTATGGGTGGAGTACCGTTCGTTATGGAATTGGTGAAACGTTGTTTAAATTTAATAACCAGATGGAAGTTGAACCATGGCTGGCCGAGAGCTATAAACAAATAGATGACGATACAGTGCAGATTAATTTGCGTAATGATATTACATTTTCTAATGGGAAAAAAGTTACTGGTAATGCGGTAAAAGCTTGTTTGGAAGACCTTATTGCCAAAAACGACCGGGCTCCGGGTGATCTTAAAATTAAAACAATCGAGGCAGCAGGACAATCTATAACGATTACCTCAAAAGAAAAAGCACCAGCACTTTTAAATTATTTAGCAGATCCTTATGGTGCCATTATCGATATGGAATCTGGGGAAAAGGATCGAATCGTTGTCGGGACGGGACCTTATGTGGCAGAAAAAGTAACTGATACAGAAATTGATCTGGTAAAAAACACAAATTATTGGGGAGAAGCACCAAAACTGGACCGTATTGTTGTAAAAAGCATTACGGACGGGGATACTTTGACAATGGCGATGCAGAATGGTGAAATTGATGCGGCGCAAGGGCTGCCCTACGCAAGTTTAGATCTTTTTAAGGATGAAAATAAATATAAGATTAGTTCAACAAATACTTCGCGTGTATATCAAGCGGCTTTTAATTATAAAACAGAAGCGCTAAAAGATCTTCGCGTACGGAAAGCAATTTCAATGGCAATTGATAAAGATGGATTTACCCGGGTTCTTTTACATGGAAATGGAACCCCGGCAGTTGGTCCGTTTCCGGGGAATATGTCGTTTGGCGGCGATGTAGTATCAGGGCAGCCTTACAATATAGAAGAAGCAAAAAAACTTTTGCAAGAAGCGAATTATATTGATACAGACGGAGACGGATACGTGGAAAAAGACGGGAAGACGCTTGAGCTGCGATGGCTCACATATACTTCTCGTCAAGAGCTGCCATTACTGGCAGAATCAGCACAAGCCTCTCTGAAAAAAATTGGGGTTAAATTAATTGTAAATGCAACGGATAATTATAAGAGTTTTTTAAAGCGTGGTGAATATGATATTTATGCGAAAGCTTTTGTTACAGCGCCAACCGGTGATCCGGAGTATTACTTCACAACACATGTTTTAGATCATTCTGCCTATAACCATGGCTTCTATCATAATGATAATATGGAAGTGATGGCAGAAGAGCTTCGTAATACATTTGATAAAGACAAACGCACAAAACTGGCAATACGCATGCAGCAACAATTGTTGGATGACTGTGCATTTTTTTATGCAGCTCATTTAAAAATGTCTTTTGTCATGAAGAAAAATGTCATGGGATTTCAAGCACATCCTTCCGATTATTATGAAATCACGTCTGCGTTGGATATTTAAAGGTTAGTGTACGTTTAGGAGAGAAAGCGATGCAGGATATTTTGTTAGAAGTTAAAAACCTATCGGTTTTGTATGGGGAAAAAGAAATTTTAAAAGATATAAGTTTTATTTTACCTCGTGGGAAAGTTTTAGCGATAGTAGGAGAGTCAGGCAGTGGGAAAAGCACGTTGCTCAATACGATAACTGGCCTTTTGGGGAAAGTGGGAAAAGCTGCCGCTGGTAGTATAAGGTTTAAAAATCGGGATTTACTAACGTTAAATGCACGGCAATGGCAAAGTCTTCGGGGAAAAGAAATAGCCAGGGTTTATCAGGATGCAAGTGCAGCTTTTTGTCCGATTCGGAAAATAGGGAAACAGATTTATGAAATGGTTCAGGCGCATGAAAAATGGTCCAAATCAGAAATGAAAGAACGGGCAGAAAAAATCTTAAAAAGAATGAATTTGCCGGAAGAAATATTAGATGAATATCCTTTTTGTTTATCCGGAGGGATGGCTCAGCGTGTTGGTATTTTAGCAGCACTTTTGCTCAAGCCAGACCTTCTTTTGGCCGATGAACCTACTTCGGCGTTGGATACGGTTACACAGGTACAGGTAGTAAAAGAAATGATGAAACTGCAGAATGAATATGGTTTATCTATTTTGCTGGTTACGCATCAGTTATCCATCGCACGTGTGATGGCAGATTATGTTGTTATTATGCGGCGAGGAAGTGTGGTCGAAGAAGGACCTATCCATAGTGTTTTTGAATGTCCTCAGAATGATTATACAAAAGAGCTTTTAGCGGCTGTGCCAAAGGAGTGAGCAATGGGAATGGAACCAATATTGGAAGTTTGCAATTTGCAAAAAAACTTTAGTGGTAAAAAAGCAGGCATAACGCTATTGCAGGATATTTCTTTTTCTGTCATGCCAGGTGAATGTGTAGGTATTGTTGGGCAAAGCGGTTCGGGGAAAAGCACACTGGCAAATGTGGTTTCGGGATTGCTGCCGGCAAATGGCGGCAGTGTAAAGCTTTGCGGACAGGAAATCCTTTATGGTAATGCAAAAAGCCTGAAACAAGCATATTTGTATATGCAGATGATTTTTCAGCAGCCTTATGATTCATTTGATCCAAGAAAAACGATTGGCTGGAGTATTGGGGAAGGATTGAAAAATCAAGGTATCGGCAGAAGTCCTTTAAAAGTAGAAATCAAGCGATTGCTGGATGTGGTTGGGTTGACAGAATCAATTAAAGAACGATATCCGCATGAAATAAGTGGGGGAGAATGCCAACGAGCAGCTATTGCACGATCCCTGGCACTGAAGCCGGTATTTTTGATTTGTGATGAAATTACGAGTGCATTGGATGCTTCGACACAGCTGAAAATTGTAGAATTGATCCAGTCTCTTTGTACTCGCTTAAACATTGCCTGCCTGTTTATTTCACATGATTTATCGTTGGTCAAACGCTTAAGTCAAAGAATTTTAGTACTTCATGAGGGTGTTATTGTAGAAAGCGGGCTGACGAAAACGGTTCTACAATCGCCTTCATCGTTATGGACAAAAAAACTGATAAGTGCAGAGAGCTTTTTTAAGGAGGCTGTATTGACATAGTGGAAAAATTGAACTTGTAAATAAGAATTGCAAAAAAACATTGCAGAAACGTTGACAATAAATAGGACCAGTGTTATACTAACCAGGTAGTTTGATTTACACATAACTTCATAAAGATTAGATTGGGTGTCCGCAAGGACTTAATAGGGAAGCTGGTATAAGCCAGCGCGGTCCCGCCACTGTAACAGGGAGCAGATTTACATAATGTCACTGAAGTGAAAGCTTTGGGAAGACGTAGAGATGCAATGATCTGGAGCCAGGAGAACTGCCTAGTTGATAATCACCGTTTGACCTGCGAGCGATAGGGAAGGGGATTTAGAATACATTTTGTAGACTATATCTCAGCATTGGCTGAGATTTTTTTATAGGTGTTTCCTAATGGTAATAGGACTCTTTTTGCGTACGCAGCGGGGAGTCTTTTTTTGTTGTCAAAAGGTTTTCCTTTATATCCAGCTCATATAAAGGGACATTGCTCATAAATAGTTTCTATAATCAAGTGCTGCGGATGCAGCAGCATGTTCTCCGTTGTGTTCCACGGAGAACATGTTATTTCTCCAACACTGCCGCGCTCCCTGCGGCTTTCATAATAACATAACATACAAACAGCAGAAACCCGGATACTTTAAATTGTATTCGGGTTTCTGCTGTTTATTAAAAAGATATAGTCAAAAATATGGTATTAAAAATGTCAGAAAAACTAGAAATGCTCTTTGTTTTTGTTTATATCCAAATCATGTAGCATATATCTTAATAAAGTGTATACAAGCTTTGCAAATTAAACAAGAGAATAGGAGTTCAAAAGATATTATATTTTATTAACACCTCTTATTCAGCAAAATACTTGAAGTTTTATAAGAATTATTTATATTTAGTCAAGGAGGGAAAATTTAACAAAATTAGTTGTTTTTGGATTGGTTATAGAACCCGTTTTTGCAGCAACTGGGGTAACTGCATCAGTCTGCTTGGCACCAGAAACGACGATACACAAGAAAAAAGTGCAGAGCATTTATTTTGATCTTGACATAGAGATAAGAAAAGTACGACAAATTTGTTTATGGGCTATCGTGATGTGGAGGTTTTGAATGGACAAAGATGGTTCAAGTTAGGTTCAAATGTGACAAGAATTCCTGCGGTTCCCTATGCAAGCAAAAACTATTCTTTTGCTGGGATGGATAAAGAAGCTTATGGCTGGGTGACGACGCTGAATCACGAACAAATTTTAAATGATCATTGGAAAGCGTTTTTTAATGCGGGATTGATGAATAATACACTGAATAAGAATATTATGTATCAAAACAGTGCAACAATCTTATTAAACCTGAATTATTCATGGCGGTTTAAAAACGCCACATCTGTGCATAACTTTTATCAATAACAATAAAAAATGTATGACGAACAAAAAGTTCTTCCGTACATTTTTCTATTTTACAAATAACGCGTTTAGCGTAATTCCAGCTTCCTGCCTGATAGAGAAATTCACCATAAAGAGCTACAAATTGATCAGGATGAACGAGTGCCTTTGCAGGTACCTCTTCTTCCAAATGAAAAGCCTTTTCTCGAAGCAAACGATTGTCCTTGAGCCTTATTGCATAAGAACAGCTATTCGTTTCTGCTTGTGTATAAAGCTCTGGTGTAGCAAAGCCGCTGTCTCCACGGAGAAACATCTTAGAATCCGGATACTGGTTAAGATATTCATCAAGAAGAGGTTGCAAAAACTGCTACACCCCCATTGAGGAATACGTACTGCTCTTGCGCAGTTCAATTTTTAGCAAATCTCCAGTAAAACCATCATAACAAACCAGTGGGTGATAACCATGTGCTGAGTAATAGTAGTTAAACGGTTCTCCTTCTTGTTTTCCATAAGTTGGAAGAAATGTTGAATTCAAATCCAGCAGAATTCTTGGCGGCTGGACAACGGAGTAAATTCGTTTATTTCATCATCGAGATGTTGGCGTTTCGCTTTGTCAGTCGTCTTAAAAGAATTTTTAAGTAATTGATGGAGTCCCAATTTATCTATAAATTCATGAAGAAGCAAGAGACCGGCATCTGAAGATAAATTACCACCGTTGAAATTGATTTTGATTTTAGTATTGCTTTGTAAATGTAAATTCGCTAAAATAGACATGAAGGTTTCTCCTTTGTTGTTTGTGTTTCGATGAATACATTTTAACAAAGTTGAAGCCTTTTTATATCTTTTTTTAATTTCACCTATTAGGTGAAATTAAAAAAACTGTAATGCTTGAAATTATTGGCATTACATCGGATTTAATAATTTACGTGAATAATTCAGGTTTAATCTTTACCGTTGAATCTGTATTTTATATAATTTTAATGGGTTTTTCCAGTACATTTCGAACTCTGGAGATTGTATATGCAGGTTAAACGATAGGAATGTATACAAAGGTTTTGTGGATTGACAAAGCATGCAGAAAATGATAGGATAATCACGGATTATGAAATAATAACTACATAGTACTGCTATTGAAACAGGTGTCCGTAAGGACTTAATAGGGAAGCTGGTACAAGCCAGCGCGGTCCCGCCACTGTAACAGGGAGCGAGTTCAATTGATGTCACTGGAGCGAATGCTTTGGGAAGGCTTGAACGAGCGATGATCTGGAGCCAGGAGAACTGCCTGTTTAGCAATCACCGATTGACCTGCGAGCGATGGGGAGGGGATTTATAGAGGAGTTGTCTATAGATCTCGACATGTGTCGAGATTTTTTTATGGGCGGATTCTCGTGTCAGGGACTCTTTTTGTACAAAGCAAGAAGAGAATTTGATAATTAAAGCCATTTTGCTTAGGTTTAGGCAGAGTGGCTTTTTTTATTTTGCAGCAATGCTTCAAAGAAATCATGAAAGGATTGTGGACAATGACAGAAGAAAAGAAAAAAGCAGGACAAGAACTTCCTGATGTCACATTTGACGAGTTTCAGGCACCGGACTATGAAACATGGAAGGAAGCGGCTACGGCTCTTTTAAAAGGTGGCAGCTTCGAGAAAAAACTTTTTACAAAAACGTATGAAGGTATTACATTAGAGCCGATGTATACGATGGAGATGGCTCCGTCACCAGAAAAAATATCAAACCTGCCGGGAGCGGAAAACTACATGCGCGGAACGCATGTAGGCGGATATATGACAGATCCGTGGAAGATTTCTCAACAAGCGGATGTGACAGAACCCAAAAAGATGAATACGTTGATTCGCCATGAGCTGGATAAAGGTTCAACCGCAATAAATATTGCACTGGATTATGCTTCACGTCATGGGCAGGCTGTAAATACAATTAATAAAGAATCAATAAAGGCCGGTGGTGTATCTCTGAGTACGATTGAGGACATACATGAAATGTTCCGTGATATTGATTTTGATAAAAATAGTCTTTATATAGACAGTGGTGCAGAAAATGGTGCACTGGTTGCTATGCTGGCAGCTATGTGCAGAGCAAATGGTGAAAAAATATCAAAGATACATGGTACAATCGGTGCAGATCCAATTGGTGTACTGGCAGAAGAAGGAAAGCTTCCAGTGCCGCTTGATATATTGTTTGATGAAATGGCGCAGACAACACAGTGGGCAGAGCAGAATATGCCACAGCTAAGGACAATACTCGTACAGGGAAAAGCCTATAGTGATGGTGGTGCATCGGCGGTACAGGAACTGGGTTGTGTAGTAGCAACGGCAATTTCATATGTTCGGGCATTGGAACTGCGTGGACTGGATATTAATTGTATTGCTCGTCATATGCAGTTTAGTTTTTCCCTTGGAGCAAATTTCTTTATGGAAATAGCCAAGCTTCGAGCGGCAAGGATGGTATGGTCACAAATTGTTGAAAGCTTTGGCGGTGATAAGGAAGCACAGAAAATGTCAATCCATGCAAGAACCGCGTTGTTCAACAAGACAAAATGGGACCCGTATGTTAATATGCTGCGGGCAACGACAGAATCATTTTCGGCGGTTATTGGTGGTATTGACAGTTTGCAGGTTATGCCGTTTGATGCCTGCATTCAGCTGCCGGATGAATTTTCCCGCCGTATTGCACGTAATACACAGATTATATTACAAAATGAATGCAATCTCTGTAAACCAATTGATCCGGCCGGCGGGTCGTGGTACGTAGAGTCGCTTACACAAAAAGTAGCGGAAAAAGCATGGCAGGTTATGCAGGATATCGAAGATAAGTGTGGCATAGCCAAGACACTTGTTGATGGCGATATACAAAAAGATATTGAGGCTGTACTTGCGCAGAGATTGCTGAAGTTGGCACGACGCTCAGATCGGGCTGTTGGTATCAATATGTATGCAAATCTCATTGAAAAGCCGATTGAACAGCGAAAAACAGACACGATTAAAATAAGAAAAAATCGTCTGGATGAAGTAACTGCATTTAAAGCGGATATCGATGTCAAAGAGCGTGATGCAAAGCTGGCACTTATTCATCCAGCTTTTATGGGTAAGCGAAGCGGTCTTGTTGAAGCGATGGAGGAAGCCTTCTTGTCAGGGGCTGCAATCGATGAGGTTGCAGAAATTCTTCATGAAGGTAAGGAACCTTTAATCAATCAGAAAGCCATTAAAAAACATCGTTTCACTGAGCAGTTCGAAGAACTTCGTAATAAAGCAAAGGCATATGAAGAAAAACAGGGCGAAAAGCTCAAAATATTCCTTTGTAATATGGGAAAGATACCACAGCATAAGCCGCGAGCTGAGTTTAGTACAGGTTTTATGGAAGTTGGCGGTTTTGAGGTTTTGAAGAATGATGGTTTCATGACGCCGGAAGAAGCCGTGACAGCGGCAGTTAACTCAAAAGCATTTGCAGCTATTATTTGCTCAACGGATCTAACATATCCGGAGCTTGTTCCACCGATTGCGAAGGGAATCAAGGAAAAGCGCCCGGATATGATCGTAATGCTGGCAGGGGCACCCGCACCGGATTTTGAACAGTCTTATCGCGATGCAGGCGTAGAAACATTCATCCATGTAAGGGCAGATTGCTTGGAAATCCTGACATGGCTGCAGCAGCAGGGAGGTATTGAATAATGACAAATCCTGATTTTACACAAATGCAGTTTAATTCAAATCCGAAAAAAGAAAGCTTTGCGGAATGGAAAGATCGTTTGGAAGTACAGACGGGGAAAAGTTTTAGGGAACTCTATCAGCGGACAATGGAACAGATTGATTTGAAGCCACTTTATGTTGGCAGTGATTTGGCGGGGATGCATCATTTGAATTTTATGGCAGGAATCCCACCATTTTTACGAGGACCCTATCCAAGCATGTATGTACTGCGTCCCTGGACGGTTCGTCAGTATGCAGGGTTCTCAACGGCAGAAGAATCCAATGCTTTTTATCGCCGCAATCTGGCAGCCGGTCAGAAGGGGTTGTCCATTGCTTTCGATTTGGCAACGCATCGCGGCTATGACTCTGATCATCCGCGGGTTGTCGGTGATGTAGGTAAAGCCGGCGTTGCCGTTGACTCGATTCTTGATATGGAAATTCTTTTTTCTGGCATACCACTTGACAAAATGTCCGTATCTATGACAATGAACGGTGCAGTGCTGCCGGTGCTGGCATTCTATATTGTAGCGGCCGAAGAACAGGGCGTCGATAAAAAAGTCCTGGCAGGGACAATACAAAATGATATTCTCAAGGAGTTTATGGTGCGTAATACATACATATATCCTCCAATACCATCGATGCGTATTATTGGTGATATTTTTGCCTATACATCACAGTATATGCCGAAGTTCAACAGTATTAGTATTTCGGGCTACCATATGCAGGAAGCAGGAGCTACAGCAGATATTGAACTTGGCTATACACTTGCCGATGGGCTTGAGTACATTCGTACGGGAATTAGTGCCGGACTTCATGTTGATGATTTTGCACCGAGGTTGTCTTTCTTTTGGGCAATGGGCAAAAATTATTTTATGGAAGTAGCAAAGATGCGTGCGGGGCGTCTGCTTTGGGCAAAAATCATCAATCAGTTTAATCCACAAAAAACAAAGTCCATGGCACTTCGTACGCATTCTCAGACATCAGGGTGGAGCCTTACAGAACAGGATCCCTATAATAATATCGTACGTACCTGTGTCGAAGCAATGGCGGCAGCACTTGGACATACACAGTCGCTGCATACAAATGCATTGGATGAAGCAATTGCTTTGCCAACTGATTTTTCAGCTCGTATCGCACGTAATACACAACTTTATTTGCAGGATGAAACAAAAATTTGTAAGGTTGTTGATCCGTGGGGCGGGTCCTACTATGTAGAAGCGCTTACGCAAGAGTTGGTAAGAAGTGCCTGGGCCCATATTCAGGAGGTTGAAGAGCTGGGCGGTATGGCAAAGGCCATTGAGACGGGTTTGCCGAAGATGCGAATTGAAGAAGCCGCGGCTCGCCGTCAGGCACATATCGATTCCAGAGATGAAGTGATTGTCGGTATCAATAAATATCGGCTTGAACATGAAGATCCGCTTGATATTCTGGCTGTTGATAATGTGGCTGTACGTCAAGCACAGCTGAATCGATTGGAAAAGCTTCGTTCAAACCGTGACAGTGATAAAGTACAGTCCTGTCTTGATGCAATCACGAAATCGATGGAAACAGGCAAAGGAAATCTGCTCGAATTGGCTGTTGCAGCTGCAAGAGAAAGAGCCAGTCTGGGTGAAATATCATATGCTATTGAAAAAGTGAGTGGAAGACATAAAGCAGTAATTCGTTCAATTTCCGGTGTATACAGCAGCGAGTTTGCCGATAATGATGAAATTGCACGTGTGCGAAAAATGACAGATGAATTCGAAGAACAGGAAGGCCGCAGGCCACGTATTATGATTGCAAAGATGGGACAGGATGGGCATGACAGAGGGGCAAAAGTTATTGCAACGGCCTTTGCTGATCTTGGGTTTGATGTCGATATCGGTCCGCTTTTCCAGACACCGGAAGAAACGGCAAATGACGCTGTGGACAACGATGTGCATGTGGTTGGTATGAGCTCTTTGGCAGCGGGTCATAAAACACTTTTGCCACAACTCGTTGAAGAGCTCAAAAAGCGTGGTCGTGAAGACATTATGGTATGCATCGGTGGTGTTATACCAGCGCAGGACTATGATTTTCTCTATGAACATGGTGCAGCAGCTATATTTGGACCGGGTACCGTCATTCCGACCGCGGCAGGCAAGGTTCTGGAAAAATTAAAGGAGCGCATGAACTGGGATGGTTGATAGCTATAAACCGAATTGGGCTCCGGAAAATCCAGACAATGCGTTTGCCTGTGATGTTCTAAAAGGGGTTCAGGGAGGACAGGAGGGAATGCCGCCTTGTACAGCAATGGTAAGAAAGGCTGCACCAGCCGTAAAGCGTCATTCACTCACAGCAGAAGAATATGTCGAAGGCGTACTTCGTGGGGATCGCATGATCCTGTCGCGGGCGATAACGCTTATCGAGAGCAATTCATCCAAGCATATGATTTTGGCACAAGAAGTATTGCAAAAACTTTTGCCGTATACTGGGAAATCAATTCGTGTTGGTATAACAGGGGTGCCGGGAGCGGGGAAAAGTACATTTATTGAAGCATTGGGCTGCAGACTATGCAAAAAAGGCCATAAAGTGGCTGTGCTGGCAGTAGACCCGAGCAGTAGTATTACAAAAGGAAGCATTCTTGGTGATAAGACGCGTATGGAAAATCTTTCCCGTGAGAAAAGTGCATTTATTCGTCCTTCACCCTCGGGTGGGACGTTAGGTGGTGTGACACGTAAAAGTCGTGAAACATTGCTTCTCTGTGAAGCGGCAGGCTATGATCTTATTCTTGTTGAAACCGTTGGCGTCGGGCAGAGTGAGATAACTGTACGGTCTATGGTGGATTTTTTTCTGCTTGTTGTTTTGACAGGTGCGGGGGATGAACTTCAGGGAATGAAAAAAGGTGTAATGGAAATTGCTGATGCGATTATGGTAAATAAAGCCGATGGTGATAACAAGAAGAAGGCACAGATGGTTCGTGTGGATTACGAGCGAATTATTCATTATTTGCGGCCGGCTACAGAAGGCTGGCAGACAAAAGCCTGCACATGTTCAGCTTCCAGTGGTGAGGGTATTGATGAAATCTGGCAGGTTATTGATGATTTTCGGCAAAAGACAAAAGAAAGTGGTACATTTTCTAAACGTCGTAAAGTGCAGACGCTGGAATGGGTATATGCTATGGTTGAAGAGCATTTGCGAAATGTTTTTTACCAAAACCCGAATGTCAAGGCAAATCGTCTCTCAATTGAAAATGCAGTGGGGATGGATAAGCTGTCAGCAACAATGGCTGCACAAAAGCTTATTATGGAGTTTAACAAAGGGCAGAAACTCATATAACTAAATAAAAACAGCAACAAAAAGTAAGCACTGCATACAACATGAATTATATTTTGCAGTGCTTTTTCTTTTTTTATAGAAGATATATAAGGATTTTTAGCTGTTGACAATGTAAAATATTAATGATAGGATAAACAGGTAATTTAGGTATAGACAATTTTATAACGATTCAGGTGCCCGAAAGGGCTTAATAGGGAAGCTGGTATAAGCCAGCGCGGTCCCGCCACTGTAACAGGGAGCAAATCCATATAATGTCACTAAAGTGAAAACTTTGGGAAGACGTGGAAGAGTAATGATCTGGAGCCAGGAGAACTGCCTGAGTAATAATCACCGTTTGACCTGCGAGCGATAGGGATGGGGATTTTGCACGGAATAGTTCTATTTATTTGCGTATGAGAATCCTGACATAGTGTCAGGATTTTTTGTTTTTTTAAATAGGTAATCTTCTATGTGATATTCAAGCTTTCGTCTTTTCAGGCGAAAGCTTTTTTTTGTCGAAATAATGGATACAGAATCTGGTGCGTTTTACGGCAGCACTTTTACATAAAAGATTGACAGAAAACAAAAAAGGAGACTTTGGAAATGAATACATATAAAAAAATGAAGCAAAAAACCAAAGAAAGCAGGCTGGCACAAAAGGTCATAGCAGCCGTGTTCTTTGGTACGATTTGTGTAGTGGGGGAAGTTCAGACAGGGCTTGCAGCAAAAGCTGCAGATGAACCTGTAGATGAATACGCACTGAATCCGTTTATTGTAACGGCAACAAAGACACCCGTAGAGGCATTTAAGGCAAACGCAAATATTAGCGTGATTACAGCAGAAGATATTGCAAAAAATCATTATACTGATATAGCAGAGGCATTGCGTTCTGTACCGGGTGTAACAATTAATCAGTATGCCGCAGCCGGATACGATAAAAGCAACGGTATTTATATTAATGGTTCCGATGGTGTTGTCGTTCTTATCGATGGTGTGAAGATGAATGTAGCATCAAGTGAATCCAGCGGCAGCCTCCTTTCAAGCGTGAAACATCTTGATGATATTGAACGCATTGAAGTAATGAAGGGATCAGCCTCGACATTATATGGTTCTGATGCAAAGGGCGGTGTTATCAATATTATTACAAAAAAGATAACAAAAAATAGAACGACAATAGGTATGGCTGCAGGCAGCTATGGAAAACAAAAATATGTACTGACAAATGAAGGCTATGAAAATGGCTGGGGTTGGCGAATTTCTTATGATAAGGATAAAGGCAATGATTTTAAGGATGCACATGGTGCAATAAGAAATTCGATGCTGGATGGGAATACGGTAAAATTTAAACTCAGCAAGGATCTTGATACGAAGTCAAATATTACGTTTAATTTTAATTCCTATAGAGAAGGCGGTCTCTATGGTGGATTTTGGGAAAACAAATATCAGTCAAAAATAAATAAGCAGGAAGGTACACTTCTTTATACAACAACGTTCGACAAGAATACAAAAAATCAATTCAGCTTTATGCATAGTGACTATAATACGGTAAATGGCATTGGCGATCCATATGGACCTTATCCGGTTAATGTGCGAACTATACGCATAGCAGATCAGTTTGATAAAAATTTTAACGATAAACATCTTTTGACAGCTGGTTATGAATATACACAGGATACCGTATACTCGATGGAAGACAAGAAGCTTACAAATCGTTCGTATTATCTGCAGGATCAGTGGAATCTGACAAAGGTACTAAAACTTACAGGCGGTATTCGGTATGACAGCAATTCCGGATTTGGCAGTCATACGAGCCCAAGTGTGACTGCGGGCTATACCTTTAGTGATAAAGCTAACATGTACATCGGGTACAGCGAATACTTTATTACGCCGACGCCATACCAGCTTTATAATCAATACTACGGTAATCAAAAACTTAAGCCGGAAGCCGGAAATACAAAAGAAATAGGCTTTAATTATCGCTTCGACAAGAACACAACAGCATCGGCGCATTTTTTCAAGCGTCATTCAACGGACACTGTATTGTTTGATCAAACAATATGGAAATATACGAATACTGGAGAAGAAAATGCCCATGGCTGGGATATGCAGATTAAAAAGAATTTTAATAAAAACATCTCTTCTTTTGTCGGTTATACGCACTTGGATATCGATGCAAATGCACAGTATGAAAAAAATCGCAATGGGTATCTGCCAAGTGGGGAATGGAATATTGGTGTGGACTATACCAATAAGAAATTTGGAGCATCACTTACAGGACGTGGTGTAATTAATCGTCCAGGGTATAGTGGCTATGCGAACTTTTTCCCAGAAAAGACGTATTGGGTCGTTGATTTGGGGCTGAATTATAAAATTTCGCAAGATACAAAAGTGTTTTTTAAGGTAAATAATCTATTGAATCGTTATTATGCAGAGATGTCAAATGTTAAATATGGTTTACCCGATCAATGGTGGACGGCACCAGGACGCAGCTTTATTACCGGGGTGGAATTCAGTTTCTGAA
Source organism: Selenomonadaceae bacterium (assembly GCA_041669965.1). Taxonomy (GTDB): domain Bacteria; phylum Bacillota; class Negativicutes; order Selenomonadales; family Selenomonadaceae; genus UBA1792. Next base: position 1,340 of record JBAYAD010000032.1, on the reverse strand, counting down.
CAAACAATGATGGCAGTGAGGGAAAACCATATTTGTCGGCCCTAGACCCGTTATATCTATAATGTATTGCAGAATATGGTGTTTGGTATACAGGAGACTGCTGATGCTTTGTATCGTGATGATTTTAAACAGCCGCATAACGGTTTTATTTCAGAAATAAGCGTAAGCAAGGGAGATATTTAATGAAAGAAAAGCAATATAAAAAAATTTTTGCCGGACTTGTTTTGTTGTTTCTGACCATTTGTCTTTGTGCATGTGACTCCACGGCAGATACGGCAGCCGTTAATCGCACTAGCAGCAGCTATGAGGTTACAGATGATAAAGGGTCAATTGTTACGATGACAGCAAAGCCGCAGCGAATCCTTACATTATCAATGAGTACGGACGAAATTATGCTGGGACTTGTACCGCCGGAGAAGATGGTCGGGGTCAACAGCATGCTGGATGATCCTGTAAGTTCAAATATTGTTGCAGTAGCAGAAAAAATTCCAGTGAAGGTAAGCAATCCGTCGGTTGAGGAAATTATAGCTTTGCGGCCGGATCTTGTTATTATTCCGGACTGGGGTAATTTGGAGAAAGCTGCTTCGCTTAGAGAACTTGGAATTAAAGTTGTTGTATGTAAAGGGGCCAAAAGCATAGAAGAAATAAAAGAAACAATTCGTTTGCTGGCACAGGCTGTTGATGAAGAGAAACGAGGAAAGAGTTTAGTGGCAAAAATGGATGAAAAGATGGCAGAAATCAAGAAAAAAGTTGATGCTATTCCGCAGAATCAACGAAAAAAAGTTGTTCTGATTTCTCTTATGCAGTCCTATGGTGGAAGTGGTTGTACGTTTGATGATGCCTGCCGGTATGCTGGTGTAACGAATGGTATAGCAGCCGCCGGAATAAAAAGCGGTCAGACAATGAGCAAGGAACAGCTCGTAGAAATCAATCCGGATGTTTTATTTTTGCCGACGTACAATAATCATGGACGTTATGATGTGGATACACTTACGCAAGAATATTTAGAGGATCCAGCACTGCAGACATTAACAGCCATAAAGGAGAAACATTTACGGAAGCCGCGTGAAGGTTATATTTACAATGGGTCGCAGGATGTTGTTTTTGGTATACAGGAGATTGCCTATGCAGTCTACGGCGAAGCATTCAGCCAGCCAGATGACTGCCATATTTCTGCTGTAGAATGATGCTTTGTTTTTTAACGAGAAAAATTTTTATGGAAGAAATGATTGTATAGCAGAGCAGCACGTATTGCATATTGTAAGAGCAGTAGTCTGAAGATTGGTGGTTGAAAAACATGGTTGCAGATGGGATAGTAAAGGTTGAAGATATAAGTGTCG
>JBAYAD010000031.1:0-16382 GCA_041669965.1 Selenomonadaceae bacterium | reverse complement strand
TTAAAAGAAATTGATCTTGATACAAATAATTTAACAGATCATTGAAGTTACAAAATAAAAAAGAGCTGCAGCAAAACAGTCCTTTGAAAACTTGCTGCGGTGTGATAAAATAATATTATTGGGAAACAAAGGTGTTTTAGTGGGGAACGTACTCTTACTAAAATGCCTTTTTTTTGAAATGAGGTAAATATAGATACCATTAATGTGTATGGAGGCTGGAATGTATAAGGAGTAAGGGGTAATCGGGAATAGAGTTCTTTGCGGTTACAAGACGTTTTTAGTAAAAAATAAGGTTTATTCAAATGAGATTGGAGCGAACTAAATGAAAAAACGGTATAGGTTAATGATAGTAAGTCTGTTGGCTGTGTGCCTGCTGTCAGCTGGCTGCGGCACAACGGAAAAAAAAGCAGAAAAAACAGCAAGTATAGAGATTAATGTATCGGCAGCACTTGGACTAAAGGAAGCTTTAGTTGATATTCAAAAAAAATATGAAAAAGCGCATCCGGAAGCGAAAATTGTTTATAATTTTGCGGCGGCAGGTGTGTTGGCTTCTCAGATTGAAAATGGTGCACCTTGTGATATTTTTCTTTCAGCAGCGATAAAGCAGGTTAATGATCTGAAAGCAAAAGGCTTGCTTCAGGAAGATACAATCAAGGACATTGTTGGTAATCGACTGGTACTTGCTGTGCCTAGAGGTAATCCGCTGCAACTCAAAAATTTTAAAGACCTTACCAAAGAAAGTGTTCATTATATAGGTTTTGGTGATATAAAGACAATGCCGGCTGGTCAGTATGGCAAAGAATGTCTGGAGAATATAGGAATTTGGCAGCAGGTAGAGCCTAAATTTGTCGTAGGGAAAACGGTTCGCGAAATTGTTGCTTATGTGGAGTCGGGCAATGCGGATGCAGCTGTTGCCTTTGAAACTGTAGTGATAAATAATCCTAAAGTTGAAATTGCAGCATTTGCGCCAGAAGGAACGCATCAAACCGTCTTATTTCCTGGAGCGATGTTGAAAAATACAAAAAACGAAATGGCAGTACGATCCTTTTTTGATTATCTGACCAGTGCGGATGCGTTGGATATTTTTCAAAAGTATGGATTTTCGAGTTTGAAAAAAGAATAAAGAAAGAAGTGTTTTTATGACAATATTGGAAGAAGTCCGGGAAAAGTGGCTGGAACTTATACAGAAAAGAAAAATTGATGCAAAAACAGCGGCCGTTCATGTAACGGCGCGAACTTTAACACCGGAAGAAGCGATCGGAAACCCGGAACGTCTGGATTATCTACTTTTTTTAGGGAAGGAAGTAATGATTGAAGCACAGTTTGGTGATGCAAAAGGGCATGCTTTTACAGATATGCCGGGAAATTATGAAGGCACATTACAGGAGGTCATGGAGCTGCCTTTGAAAAATTCATTTGAGAGAGCTGTTTTTATTGCATGTTTAAATGCGTTTATGAAAAGTTTAGGCTTGATTAAGGGAAGTGTACATTGCCGCGATGATCAGCCCTTAAAGTGTGCTTTGCAGCTGGCAGACTATATTCGCAGTCATTATGGAATGGTTAAGGTTGCTTTTGTTGGGTTACAGCCAGGGCTTATACAGGCACTGACGGAGGCTGGATTTGAGATTCGTGCAAGTGATCTCAATCCGGATAATGTAGGAAAAGTTAAATGTGGAACGACGATTTTGCCGGCATCAACGAATCGTGAAAATGCGCAGTGGGCAGATGTTGTTATTGCAACGGGCAGTACATTTGTAAATGACAGCTATCAAGAGTTTTCGGTAGGCAAGCCAATTCTGTATTTTGGTGTAACTGTTTCAGGGATTGCTGAATTTTTTGGCCTGCAGCGTTACTGCCCCTGTGGAAATTGATTTTTTAAATTTATATTGTTTGGCAGGTGTTATTTGTGATCGATTGGTTTCCGGTATTTTTATCAATTAAAATTGCGACAGTATCGACGGTGTTTGCTTTGATTTCGGGTACTTTTCTTGCGCATATCACAACAAAATATGATTTTAAAGGAAAATCGGTTTTGGAGGCATTGGTTACGTTACCCCTGGTACTGCCACCGCTGGTAACCGGGTTTTTATTGTTGATGTTTATTGGGCGAAGAGGAGCTGTGGGGGAGCTTTTGTTTCGTTATTTTGATTTTCAGATTATATTTACACCGTATGCTGCAGTTGTGGCAGGTACGATTGTAGCATTTCCTTTGATGTATCAGAGTATAAAAACGGCATTCTTATGTATTGATCACAAATTTGAAGATGCTGCGCGTACTTTGGGGGCAAGTGAATTGCGAGTGTTCCTGACAATTTCTTTACCACTATCGGTGAATGGAATTGTCAGTGGAACCGTAATGGCATTTTCCCGGGCTCTCGGTGAGTTTGGCGCAACGATTATGGTGGCCGGTAATATTGCAGGAAAGACGCAGACAATTCCTTTGGCAATTTATTTTGCTTCAGAAGCAGATGAACTTGAGTTGGCGGGATTGTATGTTTTTATCTTAAGTATAGTTATTTTTTTGCTGGTTTTTGGTCTTGGCTATTGGAAAAAATCGGCAAATAAGGAGGTACGACATGCTTGAGGTTACAATGCGAAAACAGCTGACGGATTTTAGCGTAGATATTGGATTTCAGATGAAAAATGAAATTGTAACTTTTCAGGGGGATTCCGGCAGTGGAAAGACCACGATTCTTCGTTGCATTGCCGGGCTTATGAATCCGGACGAGGGGATGATTCAGCTGAATAAGACAACGTTTTTTAGCAGTGACTCTAAAATTTCAATGGCTTCGCGAAATCGCCGTGTTGGGTATATGTTTCAGGATTATGCTATTTTTCCGCATATGAGTGTATATAAGAATATATGGTATGGCGTGCCAAAGAAAACAAAAGTAAAGCAGAACCTTTATGAGAAACTGCTGGAATTACTTGAAATTGAATATTTGGCAGGACGAGATAGCAAAAACCTTTCCGGGGGTGAGCGGCAGCGCATTGCTCTGGCACGTGTACTGATGACGGAGCCGGAAGTGTTGCTGCTTGATGAACCATTTTCTGCTCTTGACAGTGTTTTGCGAAAACATGTAGGAATGGAATTTAAAAAAATTCAAGAAATATGGGATATTCCATATATTATCGTGACGCATGACGATAGTGAAGCAAAAAGTTTTTCGGATCGAATTTTTTATTTAAAGCAGGGACATTTTGTGATGCGATAAGAGAAGATAAGCTATTGTAGCTGTGGATTATTTATGAATTTTTAAACAGTCGGATTGTGTATAACTAATTTCAATTGCTGACTGGGCTTTTAAAATAATCTGGTGCAACAATAATATGCAGTATCTTTAACTTTTCTTTATAGTTATAAAAGTATTCTATACCAAAAGCCCAGCATGTTTTGCATGCTGGGCTTTTGGTATAGTGTTAGTCTATCTGGACGCACTGACTTACAAAACTTGGAATGAAGCGATCTTTCAAGCGCCTTTGCAGTTCCGCCATCATAGTAAATCCAGTACAGTGAGTTGGTAAGAAAAAATGCGGTGCATATGCTTCTATTTGGCATAGTGTTTTATCCTGTTGCTGTTTACAGACGGGTCCAAGGTGAGTGCCGCCAACCCAACCCTTTAATTGTTTCTTGCCGGTAAGTTTCAAACCATTATCAATAGTATTAACCAGGCCGGAATGAGTACAACCTCCAATCACGACCAGCCCATCCTGACAGGAATAATATAGTGATGTATCGTCTTCAATTATATCCTGACAATCGCAGCCTTGTTCATTGCAAACGATTAAATTATTATCACCTGTTTCATATTCTGTTTGCCGTGGAATTTGTCCGCTAAACATAAGATTGGGTAATATCTCCATTGGCTGGGTGCTTAAGTGCCATTGAGCGCCTTGAGTAGTCAGTTCTTCTTTGGCATATGGAATGCCAATATACCGTTTCTGCTTATTAGCAATTGAATAACGAGCTTGAAATATGCCTGGATGTCCATATACAGGAATTGGTTTATTCCTATGCTTCAAAATAAAAGATAAACCGCCTGTATGATCATAATGTCCGTGACTTAATACAATTGCATCCAGTTGGTTTGGATGCAAGCCAAGTATACTTAAATTCTTTACTACAGCGTCTGATTGGCCGACATCTAAGAGAATTTTAGTTGAATCAATTTCAATCAATAGTGAAAAACCATGTTCACCTAAAAATGGACTAGGTGTTGAGATGGGAACAAAATTATCAACAACGACAGTAAGTTTCAAAAAATTACCTCCTCATGTTATATATAGCAGTATTTTAGCTTATAATGAAACTAAATAGCAGTAGAGAAATCAAACCCACAACGGATGCAATTGTCGTAGATAAGGTATACGTTTTAAAGATATCGCCCATTTCCATGCCAAAAGATTCTTTGACAAACCAAAATCCAGGATCGTTAACATGCGAAAATCCGATTGCGCCACTTCCGATAGCAACGGCGACTAACGCCGGGTCAAGTCCGGGATACATTGGCAAAACAGGTGTAACTAACCCGACTGCTGTAATCATGGCAATCGTTGCGCCGCCTACGGAAAACCTCATAATTGCTGCGACTAGCCATGCCAATATTAACGGATTAATGTGCCACGTCATTAAGACTGATTTTATAGCATTGCCAATGCCACTATCCATCAGCACCTGATTAAATGCACCACTGGCACCGATAACTAGCAAAATAGCGGCCATGGGTCCGATTGCAATTTCGCTAAATTCTCGCAATTTTCCCATATTCATACCTCTGCTTAAGCCTAATGTCCAATATGCTACGAAAACTGCCAAAAATAAAGCAGTAACAGGAGAACCAATAAAGTTAATGTATGCCATCGCAGGATGTGCTTTACCAAGCATAAATTCAAACAGGGTCTTTGAAATCATTAACAGAAGTGGGAATAATATTGTGAATAGCGTAATACTGAACGATGGCAGCTCCTCTTCAGGTGTTGGTGCTGCTTTACGAAAATGTTCAGGTGGGTTTAATTTGAACTTATTTCCTATAAGTTTTCCAAAGATCGGACCCGCGATTGCTGCTGCTGGAAATCCTACGATTAGTCCATATAAAATAACCTTGCCAATATCAGCATGAAGAGCAACTGCTACGGCAGTAGCTGCTGGATGTGGCGGTACCATACAGTGAACTGTTAAAAGACCGATAATCATTGGTATACCAAGAGTTATTAGTGACATTCCTGACTCAACAGCGACACAAAATAATAATGGCATTAAAAGAACGATACCCACTTGAAAAAAAACCGGTATACCACAAATATAACCTACAATCATTAATGCCCAATGTGTATTTTGTTTTCCTAATACACGAATCATTGTACGAGCTAATCGCTCTGCTCCACCTGATATTTCCAACATTTTTCCAACAATAGCACCTAAGGCTAAAATTGCAGCCAGCATGCCCAAAAAATTGCCGATACCAAGTTGAATTGATTTAAGAATTTTATCTAAGGGCATTCCAGTAAAAAATCCAATAAAAAAGCAGGCTGTAAGTAAAGCGACAAAAGCATGTAATTTAACACGTACTGTTAGAAAAATAATCAGAGCAATTGCAACGACTAAAACGATGAGCATTCCTGTAGTTTCCATGTTTATCTCCTCCTAAATATTTGTTTTTAGTTTTTTTGTACAAAACACCTTTCTTGAATTTGTTTAAGCTTCAAAATTATAGTAATATTTCATATAATAAGTATATGATGGTTAGCAGCATTATACAATTGTTAACAAAACAGAAAAATCAGACAATTTTAGCCGAATTTTGTGCAAAATAACCAAACAGAAGGAGAAACAATATGATTATAATGGATGATTTAGCTCAAAAAATAGTAGATACTATTATGCCCTTAGTTCATAGGAATGTAAATATTTTCAATCAGGAAGGTATTATTATTGCTACTGGTCACCAACATCGTTATAAAACCTTTCATAAAGGGGCAAAAGATGTTATTGATACAGGCGAGGTTATCGAGATATATCCTAACGAGTTGCCGTTATATCCTGGGGCATTGCAAGGAATTAACTTACCTATTGTATTTGATGGACAAACCGTTGGAGTTGTAGGAGTTTTTGGAAATCCTGATGAAGTTCGTTCGACAGGCAGGCTAACTAAAGCAATAACAGAACTTTTTCTTGAACGTGAACTGACTCAGAAAGAATTGCGCACTGAATATTTTTTGCGCGAGAAATTTGTTGATGTTGTTATTTCCAATACGGCTAATTCGATGTCGCCTAAAATAAACAGAATTGCTAAAACACTAGGATTAAAACTAGACTTACCCCGCACAATTGCTTTAATCGATTTGACAGACCTTATTAATAACTATACTTCTGAATATGGGTCATCTGAGCTTGTACTAGAACGCACAGAAAAATTATCCATTCAAAAAATTACAGAAGTTGGTTTAATCAGCGAAAATGATCTTGCCATTATGCTTGATAAGGAATTAATCATTTTGAAATGCTTTGAGCGATTTGATAATAAAAAAATACATCAGTGGGCTGAAAAAGTACTTGATACGCTTTCACTAAAAGATAGAGCTTTATTTCACTGTGGTATAGGTGCCATTACAAGTTCCATTAATGAATATCATAATTCGTATGAGCAGGCAAAATATTGTCTGGTTCAATGTAAAAAGAAATCTACTGCTATTTATACCATATATGATAGAGATATTATTGTTCATTACGCACTGTATGTGGCGGCAGATAGTCCATTACAACTTTCGTTAAAAAGTATTGTAAAATCTCTTTTGGGGACAAATTTTGAAAGTGCAGAAATGCAACTAACCATTTTGGCACTTTTGGAAAACAATCTCAATATTAATGTGACTGCCAATCATCTTCACATCCATCGAAATACGCTTATATACCGGCTTACTTGTTTGAAAAACGAAACAGGGCTGGACCCGGCCCATCTTGTTGATGATGCTATTTTGTGCAGATTGCTTCTCAACTATTTACTACATTCTGCATTGAATAAGTAAAATAAATATATTTGTATGCCGTGAAGCATGCAAGAGAGAAATAAATGGAGAAATATTATGGAGCTTATCAAATGCAGAATCAATGATACAGTAATAAAAAATAAAATAAGATATTGACATATGTCACAAACATGATACAATAAAGATGTAAATGACATATGTCATAAATTAAATGGAGGTGTTGAATATGCCAGGAAAAGATGGAACAGGTCCAAATGGTTCAGGCGGCTGCGGTAAAGGTAAAAGTCAATCTGGAAGCGGAGCTGGTAAAGGCTTAGGCAAAGGACGCGGGTTTGGTCGTCAGTCAGGAAAAGAAGAATCAGGTAATGGTTCAGGGCGTGGGACTGGGCGTCAAAATGGTAATGGGCAAAATAGTGGTTCGTAGTATAGGTGGAGTTTGGCAGATTTCTAAAATTTTAAATTGTTGTCTGTGAAGTATAAGTATCATTAAATGTGTAATGAAGAGATTGGATCATAATAAAAAAATTTGTGAGATACCAGTCTCTTATGAGGTGAAGAAATAATGGCAAGACCAAGAAAGTGGAGAAAAGTGTGTTGTTTACCAGAGCGCAACCGTTTCGGACCACTTAATGGAACTAATAATCAAGAATGTTTTATTACAATGCGTATTGATGAATATGAAACCATACGCTTAATTGATTTAGAAAGTTTTACGCAAGAGCAGTGTGCTGGACAAATGCATATTGCACGGACAACGGTTCAGGGAATATATAATGATGCAAGGCAAAAGCTTGCAGAATCTCTGGTGAATGGCAAGGTTTTAAAAATTGAGGGCGGCGATTATCAGCTTTGTGAAGGTCTTGAGAAATCATGTAGTTGCGGTGGCTGCTATAAGCATAGACATCGGCAGGAACTTATGGAAAAAAACAATATGAAGGAGAAAATATTAAATGAAATTAGCAATGCCAGTGAATGATAAATCAATAGAAGCAAGTATAAGTGATACGTTTGGCAGAACAAGTTATTTTCTTATTTATGATACAGAGACACAGAAAAGTGTTTTTGTTGATAATAGTGCAGCTAATAGTCAGGGCGGGGCGGGAATCAAAGCGGCACAGATTGTTGTTGATCACAAAGCAGAAGCTTTGCTAACACCACAATGTGGTGAAAATGCTGCGAAGGTGTTACGACCGGGCAATATTAAGATCTATAAAACACAGTATGTTTCAATAAAAGATAACATTGCAGCTTTTAACAAAGGGGAATTATCTTTGATTGAACAAATTCATAGTGGATTTCATGCTGGTCATGGAGAAAAATAACATGAAGATAGCTGTACTAAGTGGTAAAGGCGGAACCGGAAAAACCCTGGTATCTGTAAATTTAGCAGCAGCGGCAAGCGAGAGTATTTATATTGATTGTGATGTAGAAGAGCCTAATGGTCATCTTTTTTTTAAGCCTGATGACATTGTTCTTGAGCAAATTATGGTTAAGGTTCCAGTGGTAGATGAAAATAAATGTAATGGCTGCCGTACTTGTAGTGATTTTTGTAAATTTAATGCCCTGGCATATATCAATAACAAATTAATTGTATTTGATGAAATTTGCCATTCCTGCGGTGGCTGTGTCTTATTTTGTCCGAAGGGAGCCTTGTCAGAGAAAACAAAAAGAATTGGACAAGTTGAATATGGCACATCAAAAAATGTAACAGTTATTACAGGTAGATTAAATACAGGCGAAGCATCGGGTATTCCAATTATTAAAAAATTATTACATTACGTAAAAAACAAAAATACAATTACGTTTATTGACTCACCACCGGGTAGTGCATGCAGTGTAATGGAAAGTGTTAAAGATGTAGATTATTGTATCCTGGTCGCTGAGCCAACTTTATTTGGTGTGCATAATCTTACTATGGTTTATGACTTAGTGAAATTGTTTCATAAACCATATGGTGTTGTGCTCAATAAATGTTTGGAAGAGGAAAATCCTGCCGAAAAATTTTGTAGAGAAAAAAATATTAAAATTTTAGGAAAGATTCCATTTGATCATGAACTTGGAATGATGAATTCAAATGCTTTAATAGCCGTTAGAAATTCTAAGCCGTATAAAGTGCTATTTGCCTCATTACTTCAGACCGTGATCGGGGAGGTGCAGCATGAAACAATTGTTAATCCTTAGCGGTAAAGGTGGTACTGGAAAAACTACGCTGGCTGGAGCTTTTATTAAATTGGCAAAGGCAAAAGCTTATGCGGATTGTGATGTGGATGCACCAAATCTGCATCTGGTTATGCAGCAGTCGGGTAACCCCAAACAAACCGATTTTTATGGATTGCCAAAAGCAGTTATTAACTCAGATCAATGTACTCATTGTGATTTGTGCAGAAAAAATTGTCGCTTTAATGCAATCAGCAGAGTAAATAATATATACAAAGTAGATGTGTATTCCTGCGAAGGATGTGGCGTTTGCGAAGTTCTATGTCCGGAAAATGCGATTGTACTAAAGTCCGTAGCAGCGGGGAAGTTAATGCTTTATGAAGATGAGGCCGTTTTTTCAACAGCACAGCTGAAAATGGGCAGTGGAACTTCGGGGCTGTTGGTTACTGAAGTGAAAAAACAGATGAATTCAGCGGCGCCCGATATCGGATTTGCGGTTATTGATGGGTCACCTGGTATAGGATGTCCTGTTATAGCATCTCTCAGTGGAGTTGATATGGTATTGATTGTTGCGGAACCTTCAGTATCCGGGATTAGTGATATGGAACGTATCGTTAAAACAGCACAGCAATTTCAGACAAAAATTGCTGTATGTATTAATAAATATGATACGAATCTTGTCAATACAGGAAAAATAGAAGAGTTTTGTAAAAAAATGAATTTGCCATTTGTGGGAAAGATACCTTTTGATGCAGAGGTTGTGAAAGCCATTAATAAAATGTTGTCTATTATTGACGTGGATTGTATTTCAGGTCGGGCTGCCCGCGAAGTTTTTTCTGAAGTTCATAAAATTTTATTTGACGAAAGTTAGAATAAATCATGTTTGGTAGAATTTTGTGGGGATAATGTGCTTTTTGCAGGCAGAACATTTGGTATATAAATAAAATATTTAAAAAATGTGGAGGAAAGAAAATGAAAATTGCAGTAGCAAGTGAAAATAAAATGGTAACGGAACATTTTGGACATTGTATAAACTTTAATATTTTTGAAGTGGAAAACAATCAGATTAGTAAGAGTGAGTCGATTGATAATCCAGGACATAAACCAGGGTTTTTGCCAGTTTTTTTAAGTGAACGCGGAGTGAATGTGATTATTTCCGGTGGTATGGGACAAGGGGCTATTGATATTTTTAATGCAAAAAATATCGAAGTCATTACAGGAGCTTTTGGCAATGCAGAGGAAGCGGCTAAAAACTATCTGCAAGGCAAGCTTGTTTCTACAGGATCGGTTTGTCACGAGCATCAGCATCATGATGAATGTGAAGAGCACGCGAAAAAAGCAATGGTTGATAAAGAAAAATGCGTGGGCTGTGGGCAATGTGTAGCGGTTTGTCCGGTTGAAGCAATCAGTCTTACGAATAAAATTGCAACTATAAGCAATGCTTGTGTAACATGTGGAGCATGTGTTAATACTTGCCCGGTTGAAGCAATATCGCTGTAACAGTAGCTTGTATTTAGTAGAATAGATTATAAAACATTAGCCATAAAAGAGTATTCTTTTATGGCTAATGTTTTTTGTTGAAAAAAGTTGATTTGATGAAAAAAATAAATGGTTACTCAGCTGTTTTTCATAAAAACAGGATATTATTTAATTGGTATATTACGGAAATGAAAAACTTATTTTGTGTAGTTTGTATTCAAAAGTACAAATGGTTTAAAATCCATATTTTAGTACTATTAAAGAACGAGGAGCGTTGTTTATGAAAAAAGTTTCTCGAGCAGGGTTTTTTAGGATAGGTCTTGCTTGTTTTGTTTTAGGAGTTGTGTTTATCAGAACGGCTGTTGCTGATGAAGGTGGCTGGCAAAAAGTGGAAGGTAATATGTATGCTTACGCAGATGACCTTAGCCGTAGTGAAGATACACCACCTTATTTGAGTTTACATTATAGGCTTCGAAAGGCGTATTTTAATATTGAAACACATAAAGCAGATCCAATTGTTTTTTTAGGAGATAGTATGACGGATGAAGGTAATTGGCATCAATTGTTTCCAAAGTTGAATTTAGTAAATCGGGGAATAGGCGGTGATACAACAGCAGGCGTACTAAATCGAATAGATCAAGTTACCGGGTTGGAACCACCTAAAATTTTTTTAATGATTGGAACGAATGATCTTTGTTTTAATCGACAGATTCCGGATATTATAAAAAATTATGATAAAATTCTTAGTATTTTACATCAAAGACTTCCTAATACTAAAATTTATATAGAAAGTGTTTTACCTTTCAATGATCATATTTTCCCGTCCGTATATTTAAGAACAAATGAAAATATAAAGATTCTTAACGTTGGTATAAAAAAATTAGCGCAGCTGCACAACGATCCATATATTGATTTGACAAAATATTTTTCTGATAAAGATGGACGTTTGCCAGCCGAAGATACAGTAGATGGGCTGCATTTAAATGAAAAAGGGTATGCGATTTGGCGTGATCAGCTCCGGAAGTTTGAAGCTAATGAAACGTCAGCAAATTAAAATAGTGTGCTTTATGTATGACAATTCAATAGGATTTATCGGAATATAAATTTTTTGGATGTTTTATCCGAAAGGTTTTGTATAAAAAGTTTAGGCAGTATCTAGTTGAAAGATGAAAAGGATGTGTACTTTTGTTTGAATATTTTATCGGGTTTATGCAGTCGATTGTGAAGTTCTTTTATGAAATCACAGCAGATATTGGATTTCCTAACTATGGGTTGGCAATCATTTTATTTACGATTTTTATAAAATCGTTGTTGTTTCCTTTAACGGTTAAGCAAATGAGATCTATGCAGGCAATGAAACTATTGGGTCCTAAATTAAAAGAAGTGCAGAATAAATATAAAGATGATAAAGCAGAACAGCAAAAAGCGGTCGCAGCTTTATATAAAACGGAAGGAATCAATCCACTAGCTGGATGCTTGCCACTCATTGTGCAAATGCCAATTCTTAGTGGTATGTTTTATGCTTTGAGGAACTTTAAATATGTAAGTCATCCTGGTTTTTTGTGGATACGAAATTTATCAGCTATTGATCATTTTTATATTCTTCCGATAATAGCAGCGCTTACTACGTACTTCTCTGCCAGGCAAAATATGTCGGGTTCTTTGACCAATTCAAATAGTAGTTCAAAAATCACAATGTTTATAATGCCTTTATTTACCGCAGTGATGGCACTTCATTTTCCTGCGGGTCTTGCATTATACTGGGTTGTCAGCAATTTGATGCAAATTATTCAGCAACGATTAGTTCAGAAGAGATTAGTTGAAGTTAAGGAAGCATAGGTTCTATATACTAGAAAATGGTAAAATAAAGATAAATAATAAATCGTGACGCAGTCATTACTTGTATACTTAGTATACGGTAATGGCTGTTTTTTATGGATGATTGGCACACAAATTTTGATTGGTGTTATTTTAGGCTGCTTAATTTTAAGATTATAGAGAATAAACTGTTTTTAGTAAAGGACATAAGGTGCAAATGTCGAATAATAATCATTGATATAATTTAAGCTTTTTTACGGATGAAAATGAGATGAATTTGATTTGTGGCATCAAATATTATAGGGAGGTGTTTACGATGAATATGCATATTACAGTTACGAATAAATTAATTATAGCGATGTTGGGAATTTCTTTTTTTGTAACAGCGGCAACTGTGGGGCCAACGTTATATTTAATTGATGCATACGTTGGCAACACAGCGCAGGATTCTGCGGTTCAGGGAATGAAGGGGCTGGAATACTTATTAGAAACGAAAAAGCAAAATGCGTTAAACTGTGCTGAAAATATTGCAGCGAATCCCAATGTGGTGCGTGCTGTCAGTGAAAATGATAGTGCATCCGTATTGGCAACGGTGACGCCATTAATTCAAAAGACTGATATCGATTTTGTAACCATTACAGATTCGAAAGGAACAGTGCTGGCAAGAACGCATGATCCGAAGAAACTTGGAGATACGGTTAAAGGACAGGCAAATGTGGCTTCAGCATTAAAGGGAACTTCTTTAGCAGCGATTGAAAGTGGGACGGCTGTAAAGTTATCAGCACGAGCTGGTGCACCAGTAAAGGATGCATCAGGAAATTTGGTGGGAGTTATTTCTGCTGGTTATGATGTAAGTAATGGAAAGATCGTTGATCTTGCGAAAGAGATGTTCCATACGGACATGACAATTTTTTTTGGCGATGTACGTTTAATGACAACAATTAGTAAGGATGGGGAACGGATTGTAGGAACAAAGCTTAATGAAACAATCGCGAATAAAGTGTTAAATCAAGGGGAGATGTATTATAGCAAGGCGGATATTCTTGGTATGCCGTATTATACGTCTTATATGCCTCTTTTGGGTTCCCGGCAGGAACCGATAGGCGTACTCTTTTCTGGACAAAAACTTGATGAATCTATTGCCAAGCGGAATCATATTGTCTACTTGGTTGGAATTATATGGCTGGTCATTAATATACTTTCATTTTTTCTGATGAAGTTTTTATCGAAAAAATTATTAGCTCCGATTAAAATAATTATGGGTGTTATTCAAAAAGTTGCTGAAGGTGACTTAACCAAAGAAGCAGAAGTTCATTCTAATGATGAATTTGAAACTCTTGCAACACATTTTAATAAAATGCTTAGATCGTTGAAAGATCTTTTAGTACAAGTACATGAGGCAGAAGAAAAAATGCTGTCTTCTGCGCAGGATATTCATTTACGGACGAGTGAGTCAGCCAAGGCCACAGAACAAGTGACAGGCTCCATTATGGAGGTAGCTGGTGCTGCTCAAAAACAATTGAATTCAGTCGTGGTTGCGGCTAAAACAGTTGGTATGATATCAGGGGAGGTGGCAGCAGCATCATTGCAGACAGAAAAAGTTGTAAAGGTTTCGGACCAGACAACAGCTGCAGCAAAGCAGGGAAGTCAAAAAATTGAACAGGCACTTGACCAAATGAAGGTTATTGAAGATGCGGTTGGTGGTTTGGGACAAGTCATTTTGCAGCTGGATCGTCAATCAAGAGAAATTGGTACAATTACGCAGGCGATTGTTGGAATTGCTGGTCAAACAAATTTGCTGGCACTGAATGCGGCAATTGAAGCAGCCCGAGCTGGAGAACAGGGACGCGGCTTTGCTGTTGTTGCTGAGGAAGTCCGCAAGCTGGCGGAGGAATCCGGTCAGGCAGCAGAAAATATTGGCAAACTCGTTGCGGATGTCCAGTTAGAGACAAAAGGCGCAGTTGATGCAATGGAGAAAGGATCAAAGGAAGTAAGGACTGGTGCGCAGGTGTTTTCTTTGGCAGGAGAATCTTTTCATGCAATTATCGGGCAGATGGAAATGGTGCTTGAAGGAGTATCGTCGATTGTTGTTAATATTAAAACATTATCGGACAGCAGTCAGCATGTAGTTCGGGAAATTGATGAGATTGAATCATTAAGCCAGAAAGTTAATGCTCAAACGGAAACTATTTCGGCGGCAGCGGAGCAGCAGACAGCCAGTATGACTGAGATGGCGTCATACAGTGATCAATTTATACGAATGGCAGAAGCGCTGAAAACTACTATTAATAAATTTAAGGTTTGATAAATTGAATTTTTTAAGGTACAAGTGCTTTTTCTTGTGGCTGCTTTTAAAAGCTAAATAGATGAATTTTAATTTGTTTAAATTTGGAAACTATTTTGTTGCGTATGCAACTATCTGCGGACATATATAGTTGCAAAAAAACAGATGTTTTGCTAAAATGAATTTAGCCAGTAAAGTTTGTAAAGGCTTTTGGCTTAAAAATGAATAAATTGAAAGATCTTCAGGGCAGGGTTGAATTCCCGACCGGTGGTAAGCAGATTTTTTCTGTAAGCCCACGAGCCGCAAGGCAGATTTGGTGTGATTCCAAAGCCGACAGTATAGTCTGGATGCAAGAAGAGCGATAATACGATTGAATGAGGTCGTAGATGAATATGTTTGCAGTTCGTAGATTCCCGAAGAACTTTCGGGAATCTTTTTGTTTTACAATTGAAGGATATTTTTAGGGGGACTGGATATGGTTTTTATTGATTCACGATATATTGCTAAAATTGGAATGTTATCAGCAATTGCTGTAATCTTAATGTTTTTTGAATTGCCTTTACCAATGATGCCTGTTTTTTTGAAACTGGATGCCAGCGATTTGCCTGCAATTATTGGAGCTTTTGCGTTTGGTCCTATAGCAGGTGTGATTATTGAGTTTATTAAAAATTTGTTACACGCTGTAAATACGCAAACAATGGGAATTGGGGAGATTGCTAATTTTTTTGTTGGAGCTGCATTTGTTTTGCCAGCAGGTTATTTATATCAACACTATCATAACCACAGGGGAGCTGTTATTGCCCTTGCGGTGGGAACTTTTTCTATGATGCTTTTGGCATCATTGTTGAATTATTTTATACTACTGCCTGTATATCAGACGATATTGCATTTTCCGCTTGAGCAAATCATTGCTATGGGCACAGTTGCAAATCCTCGGATTGTGGATTTGAAATCTTTTATTGCTTTAGGAATTGCACCTTTTAATATGCTAAAAGGATTTGTCATATCTTTTTTGACTTTGCTGATTTATAGAAAGCTATTCAGTGTATTAGGCGAAAAATGAGATAAAACTTACTTTTTATATAAAAACAGTATAGTAAGACAGCCGCTAAAAAGTATAGCAGAGCAAACAAGGCATTTTGTAATGTTGACATCTGAAGTAAGAGAATACAGCCTCAGGACAAAATGGGATGAAAAGAAAGAGGAATTTTTACTATGACAATAAAAGAGCTGGCTGAAAAGTATGATGGCTACATTATTAAAAACAGAAGGTATTTTCATCAAAATCCGGAATTGAGCTGGGAAGAAGAAAATACTACAAATCTTATTGAAGCAGAATTAAGAAGCCTGGGAATTGCGACTACAAGATTTTTAGGAAAAACAGGTGTAAGCGGAATCATCAAAGGAGGATCTCCTGGCAAAACAGTTGCACTGAGATCTGATATGGATGCACTTCCTATAGAGGAACATGCGGACGTTCCTTTTGTGTCGGGCAACAAAGGCATTATGCACGCCTGTGGACATGACTGTCATATGTCGATGCTTTTGGGAGCGGCAAAAATATTAATGGAAAAGCAAAAGGAACTGCACGGAAATGTCAAACTGATTTTTCAGGCGTCGGAAGAAACGTGTCATGGAGCAGAGTATTATGTGGAAC
>JBAYAD010000030.1:0-16678 GCA_041669965.1 Selenomonadaceae bacterium | reverse complement strand
TGCAGTCAATGAAGAAGAAAAGATTTCTCGTGTTGTTGTCCCGGATTATCAACTTTCATTAGCTATTGGTAAGGAAGGGCAGAACGCTCGTCTTGCAGCAAAGCTTACAGGATGGAAAATTGATATAAAGAGTGAAACTCAGTCCAATGAAGGGGATATTGATGCGAATATGAATGTTGTAGAAGTAATTACAACAGAGGCTTTTACGGTAGAAGGTGAATAGCATGGCAGGTGTGAAAAAAGTTCCTGAAAG
Source organism: Selenomonadaceae bacterium (assembly GCA_041669965.1). Lineage (GTDB taxonomy): Bacteria > Bacillota > Negativicutes > Selenomonadales > Selenomonadaceae > UBA1792. Next base: position 16,425 of record JBAYAD010000030.1, on the reverse strand, counting down.
AATGTGCCTTGGTTGTCAGAAAATGCATAATAAAAAAGATATGATTCGTATCGTAAGAAGTCCGGCAGGTGATTTTTCTGTAGATGTTACAGGAAAAAAATCTGGTCGAGGAGCGTACCTTTGTCACAATATTGATTGTTTCAATGTTGCTGTAAAAGAGCATCGTTTTGAAAAGTCTTTTAAGAGTATAATTGATAATAAAGTTTATGATGAATTGAGGACGGGGATTTTTCAGATTGATAGATAAGCATGTACAAAAAATTGTGAGCCTGCTCAGCATGGCGCAGCGTGCAAACAAGATAGTATCAGGTGAATTTGCTGTAGAAAAGGAACTTGCTGGTAAAAAAGCAAAACTTCTTATTGTAGCAGAAGATGCAGCTGAAGAAACAAAAAAGTCGTATGCGAATATGGCATTACGGTATAAAATACCGATGTATAATGTTTTAACAAAAGAAGAACTTGGAGAATGTCTCGGTAAGAGTTTCCGGGCTTCGGCGGTTCTTTAGATGCTGGCTTTAGTAAAGCTTTGAAAAAGCTTATAAAATAGAGTCAGAGAATATAATGGGGGTGGATCAATGTCAAAATATAGGATATATGAACTGGCAAAGGAATTTGATACGGAAAGTAAGGTAGTTATTAATATATTGACACGTAATAATTTTAAAGTAGCAAACCACATGAGCAGTGTTGGGGATGCAGAAAAAGATTTACTGAAAAGAACTTTTTCTGGTAAGGAAGCTCGAGAAAAAATGCAAACTTCTGTTGCAATAACAGCTCCAGTGACGAAGCCAATACAGCCAGTTGTGGCAAAAACAACTACAACGCATGCAGAAAAACCGAATGTTGCTTCTAAACCGCATGTACAGATGCAACATCGTACAAATAGCAATAATACAACTAATACGAATCGTCCTTATACTACGAATAACAACCGTCCAGGGACAAATCAAAATAATCATACTACGACCACTGCAAATAGTAATACAGGACGGAATAATAGTACACAGGGAAATCGAAATAATAGTACAGGTACAGGTAATAATCGTCCGTATACACCAGCAAATCGCACTAATAATACGACACGTACAAGTACGGTGGTTAGTTCTGGGAATAATCGTTCTAATACTACTACTCGCAGTACAACCGGCAGCACTACCACAGGCAATACTGCTACAGCTAATACTACAAACAATCGTGGTACTTCTACGGGTGGGAATACCCGTAGTAATACGTCTGGCAATAATACCCGTAGCAGTTTCGGTGGTTTTGGCGGTAATAATCGCGGCGGTAATCGCAATAATAATCGAAATAGCAGCTATAGTCGTAACAAAAACAATCGCAATAACCGCAATCAGCAACCACAGGCTCCAAAGGTTGAAATTGCTCGGCCGAAGCATATAAAGGTAGGAGAAAGCATTGCTGTTAAGGATCTTGCCAGCAAGATGAGCTACACGGCAACGGAGCTTATCAAGAAACTCATGCTTATGGGTGTGATGGCTACGATTAATCAAGAAATTGACTTTGATACAGCTACACTTATTGCCACTGAATTTGGCGTGACGGTTGAAGAACTTCCACCAGAAACAGATCCTACAGAGATTCCGGAAATTGAAGATGATCCGAAGACGCTTGTTCTTCGTCCACCTGTTGTAACAGTTATGGGTCATGTTGACCATGGTAAAACTTCACTTCTGGATGTTATACGTAAAACAACTGTAACTGAACGTGAAGCTGGCGGTATTACGCAGCATATTGGGGCATATCAGGTAATGTGTCAAGGTAAGAAAATTGTATTTCTTGATACTCCTGGGCATGAAGCCTTTACTGCAATGCGTGCACGTGGCGCACAGGTAACAGATATTGCAATTCTTGTTGTTGCAGCTGATGATGGTGTAATGCCACAGACATTGGAAGCAATTAACCATGCTAAATCAGCAAAAGTACCAATTATTGTTGCTATTAATAAGATTGATAAACCGGGTGCAAACCCAGACCATGTAAAGCAACAGCTTGCGGAACATGAGCTCATCCCAGAAGACTGGGGCGGCGATACAATTATGGTTCCTGTATCAGCGAAAAAGAAGCTGGGGATCAATGAGTTGCTTGAAATGGTACTACTCGTTGCTGAAGTAAAGGAACTCAAAGCAAATCCCAATCATGATGCGCGTGGGGTCATTGTTGAAGCGCAGCTTGATAAAGGACGTGGCCCTGTTGCAACCGTACTTGTGCAGAATGGTACCCTTCGCATAGGAGATATGATCATTGCCGGTACGACTTATGGTAAGGTCAGGGCTATGATTAATGACCGTGGTGAACATGTAAAGAAGGCTGGCCCATCGGTACCAGTTGAAGTCCTCGGGCTGTCAGATGTTCCAGAAGCTGGCGATACACTTGCAGCTGTTGAAGAAAAATTAGCGCGCTCAATTGCTGAAAAGCGTATTGAAAAGCAGCGTACAGAGTTAATTCATTCCAAGAAAGTTTCTTTGGATGATCTTTTTCAGCAAATTCAGGAAGGCAATATAAAGGATTTAAATATTCTTATTAAAGCCGATGTTCAAGGCTCAGTTGAAGCACTTACAGGTTCACTTCTCGCACTTAATAAGAATGATGAGGTTCGTGTAAGTATTATTCATTCTGGTGTTGGTGCTGTAAATGAATCCGATGTTATGCTTGCTTCCGCATCAAATGCCTTAATTATTGCATTTAATGTACGTCCGGATACTAATGCACGTAAACTTGCTGATACAGAAAATATCGATATACGTACGTATCGTATTATTTATGAAGCAATTGGTGATGTAAAAGCTGCGATGTCTGGCATGCTTGCACCAAAATTCAAAGAAGTTATTCAGGGAAAAGTTGAAATTCGTCAGGTCATGAAGTTTTCAAAGGCACTGGTTGCAGGTTCTTATGTTCTTGAAGGTAAGGTAACAAACGCTTCAAAGATTCGCGTTATTCGTGATAATATTGTTGTCCTTGAAGGTGAAGTAGATTCGCTTAGACGTTTTAAGGATGATGTTAAAGAAGTCGCAGCTGGCTATGAATGCGGTCTTACAATTGCTGAATATCGAGATTATAAAGAAGGGGACATTCTCGAAGTTTATACAATGGAAGAAGTAGAAACTTCAATTGCAGATGTCAATAAAGCAACAAGATTGAAAAAAGAAAAGGCAGCTAAAGAAAAAGCTGCTAAAGAAAAAGCTGAAAAAGAAAAAGTGGCTGATGAAAGCAAAGAAAACACGGATAAATAAAGAGAGGATGTGAGCATATGGGGCAGCTTCGTGTTGAAAAAGTACAGGAACTTATGAAACAGGAAATTAGTCAGATTATCCTGCGAGAACTTAAAGATCCAAGAATTGGTTTTGTTACAGTTACTCAGGTTGAGGTAACTGGCGACTTGAGCAGTGCTAAAATTTATGTAAGTTTTATGGGCAGTGAGGATCAGATTAAAGATTGCTGGAATGGGCTCCAAAGCTCTCTTGGTTTTATACGTCGTGAAATCGGTAAAAGAATACGTCTTCGCATCACACCAGAGCTTACGTTTCAGATTGATAAGTCGTTGGATTATAGTGCTCATATACAAGAGCTTTTGGTGAAAATCAAAAAAGAGGAAACAGAATAAGTATGCAAATAACACGTTCGCAGACAATTGATCTTTTAAAGAAAGCAAATGATATCGTAATTACAGCACATGTGAATCCGGATGGTGACGCCATAGGTTCTTCGTTAGGGCTTATGCATTATTTAAAAACGCTTAACAAAAAAGTTACGATGTTTATTGATGATGATATACCAGCTAACTTTTCAGTCTTGCCAGGGTTTGATGAGATTAAGAGAGTGCCTGAAGTTCCTTATAAAGCAGATCTTCTTGTTATTCTTGATACGAGTCTTGATCGTGTAGGGACTGTGAGGGAAATTGTTTCTGCACCAGTGCTTAATATTGATCATCATATTTCTAACAATAATCAGGCTGATTATCTTTATCTTGATGCTACGAGAGCAGCAACAGCTGAGATTGTTTTTCAGTTACTAAAAGATATGGATGCCTTTATTTCTTTAGATATAGCACTCTGTATTTATACAGGGATTGCTACAGATTGTGGGTTTTTTCGCTTTTCAAATACATCTTCTTTTACAATGTATGCAGCAGGAGAACTTATTGATGCTGGCGTAAAACCTAATATTATATCAGAGGCACTTGAGCAAAAACCTTTTTTAACAATAAAATCAATTTCTAGAGCAATCAATACACTGGAAATGTTTCATGATGGTAAAATAGCGGGTGTGTTTTTATCAAAAGAAGATATGGAATTCTGTGATTCAACAGAAGGATTCATTGATTTTGTCCGTATTATTGAAGGTGTTGATGTTGCTGTTCTTGCGAAATATGTCGAAGAAGGCATTTGCCGTGTAAGCATGCGTTCAAAATATACAGATGTAAGCAAGATTGCTATGATGTTTGGCGGGGGTGGTCACATACGCGCGGCAGGCTGCACAATCCATAAATCTTTAACTGAAACAAAAGATCAAATTATTGCAGCGATTATCAATGCGATGGAGAAACAAAATGAATGATGGTTTTATTAATGTTTTAAAACCACCAGGAATGACATCTCATGATATTGTATCGTTTCTTCGTAAGGTATATAATATAAAAAAAATAGGACATGCTGGTACACTTGATCCAGGTGCAGCAGGTGTTCTTCCTGTGGCGTTGGGTAAGGCAACACGCTTTATTGAATATTTATCTGATGTTGATAAGGCATATCGGGCCGAACTTACTTTTGGTTTTTCTACAGACAGTGGCGATGATACTGGAAAAGTTCTGCAGCAACAGGATTTCATCATGCCATCGGCTGTAGCAATTAAGAAGGTAATGGCTGGTTTGACTGGAATCATTACACAAATTCCGCCTGTTTATTCTGCGATTAAAATTAATGGACAGCGAGCATGCGATCTTGCACGGAAGAATATTAAAGTTGAGATTCCTAAACGTCAGGTTTGTATTCATTCTTTAACAATGCTCACACAACGCAGCACATCAATTATACTTCATACTGAGTGCTCAAAAGGCACTTATATCCGCACGCTTTGTATGGATATTGGCAAGGCACTGCAGATTCCGGCAACGATGACTTTTCTTGTTCGCACACGTGTAGGAAGTTTTGCTCTTGAAAATGCACTTACACTTGAAGAAATTGAACAATTACCGTTGGCAGCCATTCATAGGCCAGATGAAGTTCTATCGCATTTGCCTGTTTATAAACTGCCATCAGATCGAATTACTGCTTTTATCAATGGACTTGGTACCGACGTACATTCCTGGGAAGAATCTGATAAACGTATTCGTATCTATGGAAATGATCGTTTTATAGGTATAGGCCGCTATGATAAAGACAGCCATAATATTATTCCGGAAAAGATATTTATGAAGTAATTTTATTATATATATTGAAGTCTTTCCATGTTTAAGGAGTCATAAACCAATGCGAGTTTTTTCGAAGATTACCGATTTAACTAAAATATATCCGAATATAGTAGTTGCGTTGGGCACCTTTGATGGTGTGCATATTGGGCATCAAAGTATTATTCGGCAAGCAATCGGTTTAGCAAAGTCGATTCAAGGAATAAGTGTAATATTTACGTTTAGCAATCATCCATTATCTATCATTACGCCTGATAAAGCACCGTTACAGATTAATGATGTTTTTTGCAAAGAAAGAGATATGGAACAACTTGGTGTTGATGTTCTTGTAAATGTACCTTTCACAAAAGAATTGTTAAAGGTATCACCATTGGATTTTTTAAAGTTGTTAAAGGATAATTTTTCACCCAAATATATTGTTGTTGGTCCAAACTATTCTTTTGGCTATAAAGGTGAAGGCACACCAAAGTTTTTATTGCAAAAGGGACGGGAATATGGATTTAATGTAGAAATTCATCCGGTTGTTCATTGGAAGCAACACTTTATCAGTAGCACAAAGATTAGACAACTTATTGAAGCGGGGCATTTGTCACTTGCAAATGAATTGTTAGGTAAACCTTTTATGATTTGCAGCAAAGTAATTCATGGTGATGAACGTGGTCGTATCATTGGCTTTCCTACAGCGAATCTTGCTATTGGAATTGAACGTGTTATGCTGCCGGACGGTGTCTATGCTGCAAAAGTTTTACTGGAAAAAAAAGAATATAGTGCTGTTGCAAATATTGGAACGAATCCTACATTTGAGGGCTGTTATCGACGTATTGAAGTTCATATAATTGATTTCAATCATGATATTTATGATGAGTTTCTTTATGTCAAATTTCTCATGAAAATTCGTGAAGAAAAAAAGTTTTTATCATTAAATACGCTTATTGAACAAATTGATAATGATATTGTACAAACTAAGAAATATTTTAATTTACATTAAAATATGTATATGCTATAATGTTAAAAGTGTCAATTGGATAGTCCTTGGCGAAGATATCGAAGATCTCCGACGATACCTTGGCTACTGGATAAACGATAATATAGGAGGATTTATTACATGTTAACTCAAGAAGCAAAACAAGATCTTATTACGAAGTATGCCGTACACGAAGGTGATACTGGATCACCAGAAGTGCAGATTGCGCTTCTTACCGCGCGCATTACGTATTTGACAGAACATCTCAAAGAACACAAAAAAGATCATCATTCTCGTCGTGGACTCTTAAAGATGGTTGGTCATCGCAGAAGATTATTGAGCTATTTGTATAACAGCGATATTGAACGTTATCGTACAATCATTGCAAAATTAAATTTGCGTAAGTAATGAAAAGCGGGTGTATATCCCGCTTTTTTCATGCCTAAAACAATGACATTCCTCAAGAAAAGAGGAGTATTGTGCTGAGTGTCGAAAGAATATAAAGTTTAAAATGAGAATTAATAGGAGGAAAATGAATGCACAGTTTTGATATGCAATTAGGAGGCCGCTCATTTATCATTGAGAACGGCAAAATGGCAAAACAGGCAAATGGGTCTGTTTTAGTTCGATATGGCGATACGGTGGTGCTTGTTGCTGCAACAGCTTCAAAAGAGCCCAGAGAAGGTGTAGACTTCTTTCCGTTGACCGTTGATTATGAAGAAAAATTATATTCTGTAGGTAAGATACCTGGAGGATTTATAAAAAGAGAAGGACGCCCCAGTGAATCAGCTATTCTTTGCAGCCGTCTTATCGATCGTCCGATTCGTCCACTGTTTGCTGAAGGTTTTCGTAATGATGTTCAGATTGTTGCTACGGTTCTTTCTGTTGATCAGGACAATCCACCAGAAATCGCTGCAATGATTGGTGCCTCATGTGCACTTTGTGTGTCGGATATTCCTTTTAATGGTCCAATTGCCGGGGTACGTGTTGGGTATGTCGATAGTGAATTTGTTATAAATCCTACTGTCGAACAACGTGAGAAATCTGATTTGAATCTTACAATTGCCGGTTCTCATGATGCGGTTATGATGGTTGAAGCCGGAGCCAACGAATTGCCGGAAGACATCATTCTTGAAGCGATTCTTTTTGGGCACAAAGCTGTTCGGGAAATTGTTGAGTTCCAGCAAAAAATTGTTGCGGCATGCGGCAAAGCAAAATGCGATGTCAAACTCTTTAAACCTCAAGAAGAACTTGATCAGGCAATTCGTTCGTTTGCTACGACAAAACTTGATGAAGCTGTGCGAAATCCAGATAAACAAAAGCGGGATGAAGATATATCTGCTGTTAAAGCCGATACAATGGAACGCTTTTTGGAATCGAATCCTGAATCATCTACAAAGGAAATTGCTTATGTGTTGCATCGAATTGTAAAAGAAATTGTCCGCAAAATGATTACACATGAAAAGATTCGTCCAGATGGTCGTGAGGTTGAAGAAGTGCGTCCTGTAAGCTGTGAGATTGGTATTTTGCCTAGAACGCACGGATCAGGGCTGTTTACGCGCGGACAAACACAAATCCTTACAATTACAACACTTGGTTCGCTTAGCGATGAACAGATTATTGATGGTCTTGGTGTTGAACAATCAAAGCACTACATCCATCAGTACAATTTTCCTGGCTATAGTGTAGGTGAAGCACGTTCTTCAAGAGGCCCAGGACGTCGTGAAATTGGCCATGGAGCACTTGCTGAAAGAGCACTTGTTCCCGTTCTTCCAACAACAGAAGAATTCCCGTATACGCTTCGTCTCGTGTCTGAAGTCCTTGAATCAAATGGTTCAAGCTCAATGGGCAGTGTCTGTGGTAGTACGCTTTCATTAATGAATGCAGGTGTTCCTATTAAACGTCCAGTTTCTGGCATTGCAATGGGTCTTGTAAAAGATGGCGATAAATATACGATTCTTACAGATATTCAAGGCATGGAAGATGCTCTTGGTGATATGGATTTTAAAGTTGCGGGTACAGCGGAAGGTGTTACAGCAATTCAGATGGACATTAAGATTGCTGGTATTACGCGTGAAATTCTTTCTTCAGCACTTTCACAAGCAAAGCGTGGTCGGGCCTTTATTCTTGGAAAGATGCTTGAAGTTATTGATAAACCAAGCGAAGAAATGTCACCATATGCACCACGAGTAACGACAATCAAGGTTAAGACAGACAAAATTCGTGATATTATTGGACCTGGCGGAAAAGTAATCAAGAAGATTATAGATGAAACTGGTGTGCAGATTGATATCCATGAAGATGGCAATGTTTATATTTCGTCTATTGATGTAGAAAGTTCTAAAAAAGCAATCTCTATCATCGAAGATCTCGTTCGCGAAGTCGAAGTCGGTACGGTCTACAAAGGTAAAGTTACTCGTCTTATGAATTTTGGTGCATTTATTGAACTTATTCCAGGCAAAGAGGGGCTATGCCATATTTCTCAACTTGCAAAACAGCGCGTAGAAAAGGTAGAAGATGTTGTCCAGGTAGGTGATGAAATTGAAGTAAAAGTCACCGAAATTGATAAGCAGGGCAGAATCAATTTATCTCATAAGGTGCTTTTGTAAAAAATAAATGTATAATTGGCTTATACAAATGAATAAAATGTATAAGCCATTTTTTTTGTTCAAATTTCCTTGATTTTTGTTGCAAATTTTGTTAATATTTATAGCTATACATTAACATAAGTAATAAAAAAATAGTTGTAATTTTTTATTACTTATGTACGCGTGGTATAAACTTAATGTTTAGCAACTGAAAAACTTTGCGTAAAGATGTAAATAATATGTATAATTATAAGTAAAAGAGGTTATTTTGTGGACAAAAAGCTATCATTATCATCTTATGTACTCGTTGGTTCTATGCTGTTTGGTATGTTCTTTGGTGCTGGCAATCTTATTTTTCCAATCCATATGGGACAAGAGGCAGGTAATCATATCATACCGGCAACTGTGGGCTTTCTAATTACAGGTGTAGGACTACCATTTATGGGAATTGTTGCAATAGGTATCTCAAAAAGTAATGGTCTTTTTGATTTAGCCAGTCGTATTCATCCATTATATGCAACGGTAATAACCGTTTTGCTTTATCTTACGATAGGACCGGCATTTGCGTTGCCACGGACAGCAACCGTATCTTATGAAATTGGCCTTGCACCATATATTAGTACATCACAGCAAAGCCTTAGTCTTTCTGTTTTTACATTCATTTTTTTTCTTATTACTTTACTTTTCTCATTAAAACCAAATAAAATTTTAACGTGGATTGGTAAGATATTAAACCCTCTTTTCCTTGTGTTTTTAGCTTTTCTTATCATTATTAGCTTTTTACAGCCAATGGGAACTGTTTCAAATATAGTTGTACATGGTGCTTATGAAAATGATGCGTTTTTTAAAGGTTTTACTGAGGGATACAATACAATGGATGCCTTAGCATCTTTAGCATTTGGTATTATTGTTGTACAAACGTTAAAGGATCTTGGAGTAAAGAAGCCGGAACATATTGCTTTGGGGACAATGAAGGCTGGTATTGTTAGTATCGCGCTTATGGGTATCATTTATAGTTGCCTCGCTTATATTGGAGCAAGCAGCGTTGGTAAGTATGAGTTATCAGCAAATGGGGGTATTGCCTTATCGCAAATTGCAAATTATTATTTTGGTGCTTTCGGCAGCGTTTTATTAGCCATTATTGTTACACTTGCTTGTATTAAAACAGCAATAGGCCTTGTCACAGCATGTTCTGAAACCTTCCATTCATTATTTCCTAATTCATTAAGCTATAAAGCTTATGCCTATCTTTTTACAATTATATCTTTTCTCATTGGCAATATCGGCCTTACACAAATTATTACATTAGCGATTCCTATTCTTATGTTTCTGTATCCGTTGGCAATTACATTAATCTTACTGGCATTTTTATCACCATTATTCCATCAACAGCAAAGTGTTTATTTAGTAACAACGGCATTTACACTGATTGCAGCCTTTGGTGATGCACTTAACGCACTGCCAAGCGTTCTTAAGAGCGGCGAAGCCGTACAAGCTTTGCTGCATGTTTATCAAGGGTATCTGCCATTTTTTGATATAGGAATGGGCTGGACCATGCCTGCACTCATTGGTCTTATCATCGGCTGGATTTGGAGTATTGTCAAAAAAAACAATGATGTAATAAATGAAACTTGAACAATAAAAACAATATTACTAGCATAAAAAGGTATACATACTTTTTATGCTATTTTTTATACATATTATTGAGTGGATTTTGTTTGAATATATTTCCTTGCTCAATATAGCGATGGACCATTTTTTCTGATTTATGTCGTGTTTGCCGCATAATAGTAAGAGCATCAATATCATGCTGTGCAGCACTTGTAGCAAAACCACGACGTAGGCTGTGACCCGCAAAATCAAACGGATTCATACCAATCATGCCCATATATTTTTTTACGATAAGTGCTACAGATTTATCAGATAACTGTGTATTACGTAATTCTTTATTACGTTTAAATGGACGAAATAGAGGCCCGGTTTGTAACTGTGCAGCAAGTATCCATTGCTGCACTGCTACAACTGGACAGATAGATGACGTTGGTGCATATGGCATAGCAATATAGGAACCACGACCAAGTTGATCACCTTTTGATTGCGGAACAAGAATTGTGAGACCTTCTACCGAAAAAGTCAAGTCTTCCATTTGTATATGCACAAGTTCAGAACGACGAAAAGCTCCTGCAAAACCAACGTAAAGCAATGCACGATCTCGTAGTGAGACAATATCTGTTTCATCAAAGCAATTCGATAATTTTTCAATATCTTCCATAAGAATAGGTGCTTTACCGCGTTGGAAAGTTCCCTTTTCACGTCGGATTGCCATTAAAGTATTACGCACAAGACCATCATGGGCTGGATTCTTCGCTGCAAAACCGGCTGCCAAATGATTTTCCGAGATTGCACTGACGCGCCGTGAAACGGTGTTTGCTTTAGCATCATCAGCCAGATCATTAATATAGTTTACGATAGTTTCTGGTTCAGCTGGAAGGTCATTTTCACCATGATATATGCACCAGTTAGAAAAATCATTCCAATCAGATTCATATGCTCTTATAGTATTATATGCTTTCGATTTTTTCAATCGCTGTTTGCTTTTTTCTGATAGCTTACTATTACTTTCTACTTGACTGTTTTTTCGTAATACAAAACTTTTCACTGTTTTCATCAAACCATCCTTTCATATTTCTATAAAGCAAAACTAATTATAGTAAGATAACATTATCATTTATAAAATCAGCATTGTTTTATAGATACATTATTGCTCACTCTTTATTTGAACTCAAATACATAGCTCATATCAATTAGATAAACAAAATCCTGTCGGATTTATTTATGAATCACAATAGTTACACTTAAAAAAAACATCTTTACGAATCAGTATTCTTTTATTATACCCGAAATATGAAAATTTCACATGATAAAATCGATTTGCCACAGCTTATTCTTTCGTGGTAAGATGTAAGGACAAGTCAATAGTGAGACAATTATTGAATTTCAAGCTCTTTCCATAGTAACACGCGAGGTGCATAACCATTGATTATTATTAACAAGGCAATTTTGCATATTCTTGACTTCAATTCAGGTATAACTGTTTTTTCCGATGAAGAACTTACTATAGAGAATAGTGTTGAGACGTATTTATTAAAACATATAGAAAAATCTTTATCGGATCAAAACGCTAAAAATGGTATATTTTATAAGGACAGTTCCTTTAAAGCTAAAATTAGTTCCTATATAAAAGAAGAGATTTCTTTTATTGACTTCTCTAAATATATTGTTGAAACAGTAAGTAAAGCAATAACACATTCTGAAGAAATGGAATCAGCTGATTTACTTGTATGTGATATACAAATTGAAGGTATTCGTAATCTCGTTATTTTCAAGTGCAATAATCATATAGGTTTTGTTCATCAGGTCATCCAAACAGAAGCTGGTGTAAAAAATGATATTATAAATCATCATGCTATTATGCCGGGACTTTCTCAAAAAATTGATGAATTTGCTTTTATTAATCTAGAGACACAACAAATCTCTTTTTCAGCAAAAAAATATACACTTGATGGTAACAATATTTATATTCTACCAGAAATACTCTTAGAATGTACATCATCACCATCACCAAAGGAAATTATTAAAACGGTAAGCCAGACAGCAAAGAAAATTGCTGATGACTATGGGCAGGATACTATTGTAGCCGCAACTGCAGTAAAAACATTTATTGCCGAAAATGTGCAAAATACGAACCAACTTGATCCACTTGAGATCGGTCGTGAAGTTTTCAAAGATAATCTCGCAATGCAGGCCGATTATGATCGACAGATTAAAGAAACTGGTTTTACAGGTTCGGTTATAGTTGATCAGGAATCTATATTGAAAAAAATGAAAAATCATAAATTAAAAACAGATACAGGTATTGAGTTGACGATTCCTCTGGATTATTTTAATAATACGGACTATGTAGAGTTTAACAATAATACAGATGGCTCAATATCTATTGTTTTAAAACACATTCTTAACATTAGTAATCGTTCTTAAGAAGGGGGAGATTTTTTGGAGATAAACGGAGAAACAAAAAATATCAAACAATACATTCTTGATAATTTATCGGAACTTTATGATATACAGGTGCCAATCGGACAAATATCAACGAATGAAATTAATGAACGCATGATCGAGACAACAAAACTCCTAAATCGTGAAATTGCTGTTTATATAAATCGACAAGGGAAAGTTATTCAGATATCACTTGGCGATACAGCGACCGTAGAGCTGCCTGCTATTGGTGAACGAACTTCTGTATGGCGGCTTTCTGGTGTTCGCTGCATTCATACACATCCCAGTGGTGATACTGAGCTTAGTGGGCCGGACATTTCATCATTACGGCGCCTGCGTTTCGATGCTATGGTCGCTATCGGAAAAAAAGATAATGATATTGTCGGTACTGTTGCTTTTTTTACAGGTGAATATGAAGTCGATGGTACAGAACAACTGCAAACGTTTGGTCCGGTGAAAGCTAAGGTATTGCATGAAATCAATTTAACGTACTTGATCACAATTATTAATAAAAAACTTAGCAAGAACAATATGCAGGAAACAGCGGATACAAAGGAAAGAGCTTTGCTTGCAGGGATTGATCTGCAAGGGAAGGCAACACTGTGGTCTTTAGAAAAATCGATGGCAGAGCTGCAGCAACTCGCAGAAACAGCTGGAGCTGAAGTAGTTGGTATCTTTACACAGAAAAAAGATCGTCCTGACTCGGCACTTTTTCTTGGTAAAGGCAAAATCCAGGAAATTGCAATGGCAATTCAGGAAACAAGTGCAAATCTTGTTATTTTCGATGACGAACTCACACCATCACAACAACATAATATAGAACACGTGCTGGGTACTAAAGTATTAGATCGTACGGCATTAATACTTGACATCTTTACACAACGAGCCAGATCTAGTGAAGGTAAGCTGCAAGTTGAGCTGGCACAACTACGCTACACCTTACCGCGTATCGGTGGGCAGGGGCTTGTCCTTTCACGTCTCGGAGGTGGTATTGGAACAAGAGGTCCTGGTGAAACAAAGCTCGAAGTTGATCGTCGTCGAATTTACACAAAGATTTACGATATTGAAAAACAAATTGAGAAGCTCAAAATACATCGCAATCTGCATCATGCAGGTCGTATAGCTTCAAGGATTCCACTTGTAGCACTTGTCGGTTATACGAATTCTGGTAAGTCGACGCTCTTGAATGCGCTTACAGGCGCAGATGTTCTTGTTGAAGATAAACTTTTCGCCACGCTTGATCCGACAACACGCCTAGTAACCTTGGCCAACAATCAAAAAATACTGTTAACGGATACCGTTGGGTTCATTCAGAAATTGCCACATACACTTGTTTCCGCTTTTCATGCAACGCTTGAGGAAGTACAACATGCGGATCTTCTTCTCCATGTCATCGATGGCAGCAATGAAAACTATGAGCTACAGATCAAAGCGGTGCTTTCTGTATTGAATGAATTAAAATCTGATGACAAACCGACAATTTATGTCTTTAATAAAAGTGATAGACTGGAACCCGAAAACGTTGCCGAAAAAATGTTATGTAATCGGGAAGGGCTTGTAATTTCTGCAAAAAACAAAATAAACCTTGAGGAACTTTTACAAAAAGTTGAAGATTTTTTTGCTTCACAACAGGAAGAAATGAAATTGCTTATTCCGTTCAGTGATGGTTCAATTATTGCTGAACTGCATGAAGCCGCTACGATAAAAGCAACAACATATACAGAACATGGTACAGTTCTTACAGTACTTGTACCAGCAGCATCCGTCAGTAGATTTATTAAATATAAAACAACAATAGAGGAGAACGAAGAATAACATGTCTTTTTCAGAAAATATTAAGATGATAAAAATAGAAGCACTTGCTGATTGTAAACCGTTTTTTCATCATATTGAAAAAGTTGCTGAGCAAAATACATTAAAAATACTTAATGCAATGCGCAAGTTGAAGCTATCAGATGCACATTTTAATACGACATCTGGCTATGCTTATGATGATATCGGTCGTGGTAAGCTTGATGAACTTTATGCAGAAATTTTTGGTGCAGAACGTGCACTCGTGCGCACACAATTTGTATCAGGAACTCATACTTTGGCAACGGTGCTTTTTGGTATTCTGCGTCCGGGAGATGAGCTGCTCTCTATTACAGGTGCTCCATATGATACGATGCAAACAGTTATTGGCTATGAAAGTCCAAGTAAAGGTTCTTTGAAAGAATTTGGCATAAAATACAGTGAAGTACCAATGATCGAAGGTAAGGTTGATTTTAACGGAATAAAAGAAAAAATCAAGCCAAACACGAAACTTGTTCTTATTCAGCGCTCCCGCGGCTACAGCATGCGTGCACCATTGACAATTTCTGAAATCAAAGATATTTGCGCTTATATAAAGAAGATTAAACCAGACTGTATTTGTTTTGTCGACAACTGTTATGGTGAATTTGTTGATACAATGGAGCCGACACAAGTTGGGGCAGATATCGTGGCAGGATCTCTTATCAAGAATCCGGGGGGAGGGATCGCACCGACTGGTGGATATATTGTAGGCAAGAAAGAACTTGTCGAGCTTGCGTCATATCGTCTTACGGCACCTGGCATGGGGGGAGAACTTGGTGCTTCGCTTTCGAATAACCGACTGTTATTTCAAGGGCTTTTCCTTGCGCCGCATGTCGTTGCACAAGCAATAAAAGGTGCAGTATTTGCATCGCTTTTCTTTACAAAACTCGGTTATACAACACTTCCATATCCACAAGATAAACGTGGCGATATCATTCAAGCAATCGAACTAGGCACAAAAGAAAAACTGATTGCCTTTTGTCAGGGGATTCAAAAATATTCGCCAGTAGATTCATTTGTTTTATTGGAACCATGGGATATGCCTGGATATACGGATAAAATTATTATGGCTGCTGGTACATTTGTTCAGGGAGCTTCGATAGAGCTTAGTGCAGATGCTCCGATACGTGAACCTTATAATGTTTATCTACAAGGGGCTTTAACTTTTGAACATGCTGTTATTGGTGTTATGGGCGCAGCTCAGGCAATTGAGGACTTAGATAAATAAATTTTGATGCCAATAAAAATATTCCTTCGAATTTTCTAGGCTGCTAAAAAGCGGCTTTATAAGAAATGTTGTATTCTAATTGTTGTTAACTGTGCGCA
Source organism: Selenomonadaceae bacterium (assembly GCA_041669965.1). Taxonomy (GTDB): domain Bacteria; phylum Bacillota; class Negativicutes; order Selenomonadales; family Selenomonadaceae; genus UBA1792. The sequence continues at coordinate 233 of JBAYAD010000030.1, read as the reverse complement.
TAAGAAAAGACAGGGAATGTTTTCCCTGTCTTTTTTAATATTCGTTTGTATTCTACATTTGACGATAAACACCAATAACCTTGCCAAGAATTGAAACGTTTTTTTCATAGAATGGTTGCATTGTATCATTTTCCGGCTGCAGACGAATACAATCTTTTTCCTTAAAAAATCTTTTCACCGTAGCGCTTTCCTGATCAATCAGTGCAACAACAATATCATTATTGTTGGCAGTA
>JBAYAD010000029.1:0-17005 GCA_041669965.1 Selenomonadaceae bacterium | reverse complement strand
AAGAATGCACCATGTATTGTATTTATTGATGAAATTGATGCAGTCGGTCGTCAGCGTGGTGCTGGTGTCGGCGGTGGGCATGATGAAAGAGAACAAACATTAAATCAGCTGCTTGTTGAAATGGATGGTTTTGCCGCAAATGAAGGCATTATTATTATCGCAGCAACAAACCGTCCGGATGTTCTTGACCCAGCACTTTTGCGCCCAGGACGTTTTGACCGTCAGATTGTTGTTGATAAACCGGATGTTAAAGGAAGAAATGCGATACTTAAGGTGCATACGAAGGGAAAGCCAGTCGATAAGAATGCTGACCTTGATGTTCTTGCACGGCGTACACCTGGATTTACAGGGGCTGATCTTAGCAATCTTGTCAATGAAGCAGCATTGCTCTCGGCACGTCGCAATAAGAAGACAATTGCAATGAATGAACTCGAAGAATCCATTGAACGTGTTATGGCGGGCCCGGAACGTAAGTCCAAGGTCATCAGTGATCGTGAAAAGAAACTTACTGCTTTTCATGAAGGCGGTCATACGCTTGTTGCTTTGCTCCTGCCAAATGCGGATCCGGTTCATAAGGTTACGATTATTCCGCGTGGACGAGCGGGTGGGTATACACTGATGTTGCCGAAGGAAGATCGTTCTTATGCAACGCGGGGAGAACTCATGGATAAGCTCAAGACACTTCTTGGCGGGCGTGTGGCTGAGGAAGTTGTACTGAAGGAAATTAGCACAGGTGCACAAAGTGATATTCAGCGTGCGTCGCAGCTTGTTCGCAGTATGATTACACAATATGGTATGAGTGATGTGCTTGGCCCGATATCTTTTGGCGAAGGTCAGGACCATCAAGTATTTCTTGGGCGTGATTTCAATCAACAGCGTAATTATTCTGAAGAAGTAGCCTATGAAATTGATAAGGAAGTTCGTAAGTACATTGAAGATGCCTATGAAGAATGTCGTAAGCTTCTAGAAAATAATCTTGATAAGCTTACGCTTATAGCTAATGCGCTCATGGAACGTGAAACACTTCATGCAGCACAGCTTGAAGAGCTTATGACAAAGGGTGTTATTACGGATAAACCGGAAGATGAGTCAGATAAAGCTCCAGAGGATACTGTTGTAACAGAAGAAAAACCAATAGAAGAGGTTCTTGAAGAAACTCCAGTGGAAACAAAACCGGATAAAATACAACAGCCAAAACTTGATCTTAATATTACAAGAAAAGAAAATGAATCGCACGAATAAGTAAAATAGTACGCAGCCGATACTTGGCTGCGTACTATTTTTGTTTTGCATGTTAACCATTGGAATATAAATGGTTGACTATAAAACAGTTATTGCATATAATAAGAACGTGAATTTTAAAGAAAATCAAAACATGGTATGACTTATTCGGGCTTTATTGTAATGCATAAACAAAAATGCAATTAAGCTAAGGCTTTTTTATGTGCATTATACGGGTGCGGCGATTTATTAGTCCAAAGAAAAGTATTTGAAGTAAAGAGAACAGGGAGATGTTCATTATGAAAAATAAAAGAGTTGGCGAAATGTCAGCAACACGCACAATGACAAAAATGGCAATTTGTGTTGCACTTCTTTGTGTGTCAGCCTATATATCCTTTCCATTGCCTTTTACTGCAGTGATGGTTACGGCACTTACGATTGTGATGAATTTATCGGCGTTTATATTAACACCTAAACAAACCTTTATTGTTATGCTCGTTTATACGCTGTTGGGGTGTATTGGTTTGCCGGTGTTTGTTGGCGGTACAGCAGGATTTGGTAAACTTTTTGGACCAACGGGAGGGTTCATTATTGTGTTTGTTATTGCGTATCCGATTGTCAGCTTTTTGAAGGGAACAAAAAACAGTTTTAAACGATATCTTTTAATTGCAGTTGCAGTAGGAATTCCAATTACGTATATCGGGGGAATTATTTCTATGATGCTGGTTTTGCAGATTAATCTTTGGTCAGCACTGGTTATGGCAGTTTTCCCTTTTATTCCGGGAGATATATTTAAGGCGGTTGCAGCGGCCTATCTTGGTGCAAAGCTCAATACGATTTTTGCACAGTGGATTTGATACAAAAAAATAAGAGAAAAGCTATGGCGCTCTTGATCTTTATGGGGGCGTTTTGTTTTTTGTGGTATAATAAACATGCTGTAAAATAAAATGTACGAGAAAAGGATTGGATTAAATGACAGATCGTGTCAAAAAAGATACAGTAGTTGCTATATTATATGATATTGAAAATGCTCCGTTTGAAATGCTTGATTATGTGCTTGGTAAGGCGAGAAAGTATCTTCCAGGCAAGATTGTTGCGGCCTCGGACTGGAAAAAGCGGCCAAGTCAAAAACGATGGAATCGTCTTATGCATCGTGATGGGGTGACTTTCCTGCAGATTGACCGTAAAGTTAATGGGAAGAATTCGCTTGATTATGCACTTTTTGATGCAGCAGTTATGTTCAAGAATGAAGGGGTAAAGAAGTTTTTTATTATTACAACAGATTCGGATTTTGCTAAGATATCCGATGCAATAAAGGCAGATGACAATCGAGTAAATGTTGTTGGTGTTGGGACAAAACAGGCTAGTCAGAAACTACGGAATGCTTGTAATGAGTTTCTTGTTTATCCACCCAATGATGTTGTGCCAGAACCACCAAAGAAAAAAACGGATTGTTGGATTAAAGCAGAGGTCAGCGTAAAGGCTGTGCCGAAAAAAATAGTGAAAAAAATTATTGAAGAGATACCATCGGAAAATTCAGCAGAAACGATATTGGGAAATCTGCAGATAAAGGTTCCGATAACATTGCATCGACAGCTTTGTGAAAGAGCAAAGGCTGAAAATGTGGAAATAGATCAGCTTGTTATCTATCTTTTGACAAGTGGATTAATTCATTAATATTTCGTGTTTTGTGTGATTGTATATTATTGTGATTATAAAGCAGATGCATTATAATAATGGGTATGAGGTGAAAATACTACATGAAAAAAGCAGAAGAAAAGGTTCTTCTTTATCATTTTATAGATGAAGATAAATTACAAAAAATTAAGCAGACATTAGGCGGATTGAAGATTCCCAACAGGGATTTATCTGATAACATGTATAAGCAAAAGGTTGGCTACCTGGTTGGAATGGCTGGTTTTAATGAAATAAAGAATGAAGACGAAGATGATTTTGTGTTTCCGCATGAGGTCATGATATTCTATAATGTTAAACGAAAGCGTCTTGATACGATATTAAAGGCTTTTAAGGAAGACGAGATCAGTCCTATAAAATTTAAGGCAATGGTTACGCCATTTAACAGGTTTTGGACATTGCGCCGTCTTTGTGAGACGATGCAAAAGGAACATGCGGCGATGCTTGATAAGGATGAAAAATAAATGGAAAAAAAAGATTTAGAGAAAACACAATATATGAAGGGAACGGAAAGCCCCCAGGAAACCAGCAGGGCACTGTCTTTGGATCCAATGACAGCAGAACGAAAAACAGGAGAGGTTGTATCCAATTCGCTGGAAGACACGCAGTTGCTGCCGCGTGTCGATGAAGATGCGGCACGGCAGGCACGCCATAATGAAAATTGCGTTCGTGAACTTGACCCTTTGACACCGGGAAAACAAAAAAAGAAGATGAGCCCGGCAAAAAAACGCGCATTGTATCTGGGCGGCGGTTTTTTTGTTGCGCTTTTTTGTGGCTTTTTGATTGCAGGTTATCAGGGGGATAAACAGCAACTCGCTGAAAATGATCGTGCACGTCAAACTCAGCAAATGCAGCAAAAAGAAAAGGATATGCAAAAACAACAGGATAATCTTGTTGCTGAGCGATCGCGGCTGGAAAAAGAAAAACATGAGCTTGAAGAAAAGCAGCTTGAAGTACAGGCTAAGGCAGATCGTTTTGCCGGAAAAAATGAACAAATGGCAAAAGATGATGCAAATGTTTCTGGTGTGACAAAACTTTGGAACAAAGTGACGGGTAAGGAAAAAGAACGGCAGCAGGAAAGTGCGAAGTCAGCAGCAGATCAACAATCGGCAGCAATAGATGCAGATTCAATTAAGGCTTCAGTTAATGAAGCACAGTCTATGCTTGATGAGGTGGATAGTAAGATTAGCAACGTAGACAAGATGCGTCAGCAGGTAAGTAAGGCTACGACGGCAGCAGAGTCTGCTTATGCTGAGCACGAGGACCTTATTGATAAGGCTCTTTATTATGCGGGTCAGGGTGTTGATCTTGTAAAAGGATTATTTACAAAATAAGATAAAAATTATTTTTTACTTATGTGAAGTTTTGGATAAATAGTATAGCAGGAGTGGGCAAACGTTGAAAAAAATTATAGTATTATTGTTAATGACAGTACTTGTTATTACAGCTGGCTGTGCTGGACAGCAGGGGCAAAATAAAGGAATGAAGGAAATAACGATTGGATTAATGCCGGATACGGATTCATTGCCATTCATTATTGCACAAGAAAAAGGATTTTTTGCGGATGAAGGGATTACAGTTACTATACAGCAGTTTAAGAGTGCAATGGATCGTGATTCGGCTCTTCAAAGTGGTAATCTTGATGGTGCTGTGTCGGATATGCTGGCGGTTGCCTTTGCAAAGGCGGGCGGATTTGATGTGAAGGTCACATCATTCACGGATGGCAGCTATAAGCTTATTGCGGGGAAAGCTGAAAAGGCTGTAGGTGTTAAAGAACTTGTAGGTCAGGATGTTGCAGTTTCTAAAAATACGATTATTGAGTATGTAACCGATCGGATTCTTGCATCGAACCAGTTGACAAGTGACAGCATCAATAAGGTTGTTATTCCACAAATTCCGACGCGTCTTGAAATGTTGCAGAATGGTAAGCTCGCTGCAGCAACTTTGCCGGAACCAATGGCAAGTATTGCGATTTACAATGGTTGTAAGCTTATCGATAGTTCCGATCAATTGGGTATTAATCCCGGGGTTGTTTTATTTACGTCAACGGCACTTGATAGTAAAAAAGCAGAAATTCAGGCAATGTACAGGGCTTATAATAAGGCAGTGCAATACCTTAATAATACGGATCGCAGTGAATATATAGATATCGCTATGGACAAGGGTGGGTTCCCTCCCGCAGCCAAGGAAGCAATGCTCCTGCCAAAGTATCATGAAGCAGCATTGCCAAAGGAAAAAGATGTAACTGACTGTATTACATGGCTCAATCAGAAACAACTTGTAAAGCAGACATATTCCTATAAGGATATTGTTGCAGATATTTTTGCTAAATGATTGAGATTAAAGACTTGACAGTAAAGTATCATTCAGAGCATGAGATTTATACAGCTCTGGAACATATAAGTCTGGATATTCCTACAGGTGGAACCTGTGCAGTCATTGGACCGTCCGGATGTGGTAAGTCAACACTTCTGAAGGTTATGGCAGGAATTATTCGGGAATATGAAGGCGATGTACGTATTGATGGAAAACCAGTAAAGCCGGCAGAGCAAAAAATTGGGTTTATACCACAGAATTATGGACTTTTGCCTTGGAAAAACGTTGATGAGAATATTTGTCTTGGTGTGAAAATCAAGGATTCAGCGGCAAAGATAAATCGCAATAAATTGCAGATGATTATGATGCAGCTCGGGCTGGAAGGTCTTGGACAACGTTATCCGGGAGAGCTTAGCGGTGGACAACAACAGCGTGTGAGTCTTGCACGATCTTTTTTTCTGCAACCAGATGTATTGCTTATGGACGAGCCGTTTTCAGCACTTGATGCAATTACAAGGGAAGAAATGCAAGATGTATTTCTTCTGCTCTGGCAAAAATATGAAGTATCGACAGTTATCGTGACGCACTATGTCGAGGAGGCAATTTATCTGGGACAAAAGATTGTGATTTTATCAGCAAAACCAGGGAGAATCAGTAAGATTATTGATAATCCCCTTTTTGGTGGCAAGGACATTCGGCAGCAACCAGAGTTTTTTGCTATGGGGCTTGAGCTGAGAGATATTATCAAGAAAGACTGGGGAAGATAATGAGAAAATATACAGTGCTTTGGTACGCAGCGGCAATTGTTGTACTATTTGCTGCATGGTGGATCACAGCAATGATTGTAGGCCGCCCCATCATACCATCGCCTGTACTTGTTGGTGGAAATCTTGCAGATGTTTTTGTGAAATATATTGCGATACACGGAGCGTATAGTCTTTGGCGTATTGCAACCGGACTGTTTTTGGCTGTATCTGTGGGGCTGCCGCTCGGTGTGGTTATGGGATATTTTTCGCGAGCCGATCGTTTATTGGCACCACTGGTTTATCTTACGTATCCAATACCGAAGATTGCATTGCTGCCGATTCTTATGCTGCTCTGTGGTGTGGGTGAGATGGCGAAGGTACTTATGATCTTTTTGATTATTGTATTTCAGGTGATTATTGCTGTACGTGATGGCATACGTTCGATTCCGAAGGAAACATACTATCCGCTTTATTCACTTGGGGCATCATTTCGTGAGATTTTTGTTGAAGTTCTTTGGCCAGCGTCACTGCCCAAATTCATTACAGCCGTTCGGGTTGCACTTGCCACAGCGATGTCCGTGCTTTTTTTTACAGAAACTTTTGGGACACAATACGGCATGGGTTATTTCATTATGGATGCATGGCTGCGTGTAAATTATCTGGAGATGTATTCCGGTATTGTTGTTTTGAGTCTCATTGGTCTTGTGCTTTTTGGTATGATCGATTGTATCGAAAAATATGTTTGCCACTGGCAGTATAAATGAAAAGAAGTTTTTGTGTATCGAAGCTGTTATGGTTTGCATAAAATAAAGATGCTGTTTGATGAATATAGATCAATAATAAGTTTTTGAATAGGGTTTATACAATGTTTTACCGCCGGTACTGATATAATACAGCTATAAAATTTTATGTAATGGAAGAAACAGAAAGGTTTTTAAAAAAAAAGAAAGAATAGCTATAATATGGTGAGTTTTGTTTAAAAAAACAGACTTGCTTTCTGGAAAAATAAATTGTAGAACGAATTGCAGGAGGAGGAAGCGATATGGAAGTATTACATCCGACAGATGACGAGTTCTTAGTAATCTTACAGCAGTATCCGATTGTCGTTGCTGACTTTTGTGCGAATTGGTGCGCACCGTGTACGATATTGTCAAAGACAATTGATAAACTTTCAGACGAATACGGTGATAAGATTGCTGTAGTAAAGATAGACGTTGATACGTATGGAGCACTTGCCAGAAGCTACAAAATTCATTCGATTCCGACCGTATTGATTTTTAGAAATGCAAAATTTCAGGCACAAATTATTGGGGTAACCAAGAAAAAGGACTATAAAAGGCTTATTGAGGAAGCTCTTGCAGAAAAAGAATAAAGATAGTTGTTTGTTAAAGATAATAGCAGAAAGTATTGCAGAAAGCATGCAATACTTTCTGCTGTTTTGTGTTTTAGGAATGGAATAAGAGTGTACTCTTTTCAAAAGGAAGAAAGTATGAGAAAATAGAAAAGTGATAGGGAATGAGGCGTATTTATTGATTTATATTAAAAAGCTGGTCAAAAGATTTCAGCATAAAAATACAGCAAATAAAATCGAATGGAAAATAGCTGTTGATGACCTTGATTTACATATTTTCCCAGGCGAAGTTTTTGGTTTGCTTGGTCCAAATGGCGCAGGTAAGACGACAACGATACGGATGTTAACCATGCTGACACAACCAACTGCCGGCGAAATTTTTTATGATGGCATAAATATTCGGGAAAATGCGCGGGCAATGAAGCAGCTGATTGGTGTTGTGCCACAGCATATTAACTTTGACCAAGATCTTACGGTTGGGGAAAATATGGAGTTGCACGCGCGGCTGCATCATATGAAAAAAGTGGATCGGCGACAGCGTATTGCGGAGCTTTTAGAGTATGTAGAACTTAATGATCGTATCAATGATAGTGTGCGGTCCCTGTCAGGGGGCATGAAGCGGCGGTTACTTATTGCTCGGGCACTTATTCATCGGCCCAAAATTCTTTTTCTTGATGAGCCAACGGTTGCACTTGATCCACAAGTACGGCGTCGAATCTGGGATCTTATTCGTCGCATGCATAATGAGCATGTGACGGTGCTTTTGACAACGCATTACATTGAAGAAGCAGAGAATCTCTGTGCACGTGTAGCAATTCTTAATAAGGGAAAACGCATTGCACTGGATACACCACAGGCACTTTGTGAAAATCTTGGAAGGTATGTCGTGGAGTGGGATGGGCAGGAAAAACGAGAATATCGTTTTTTTGCGAGCCGGGAGCTGGCTGCTGGTTTTGCAGCGACAATTGAGGATGCGGCAACGATACGTCACTCAAATCTTGAAGATGTATTTGTAGAGCTTACCGGAAGAAAGGTGAATAGCTGATGCTTTATGATATCTGGACAGTATTTTGGCGTGACTGGATTGTATTAAAGCGACGTATGGTGAAATTCATTTTAAGCCGTATGGTTGCGCCAATGTTATATCTTGTTGCATTTGGCTGGGGCTTGGGACGCAGCATTCAGTCGACAAACGGGTCTTATATTGATTTTCTCGTACCGGGCATTCTTGCGCTTAATTCGATGAATATCAGTTTTAACAGTATAACACCAGTGCATGCCGAGCGAGTGTATCATAAAAGCTTGGAGGAATATTTTATTGCACCCATACAACCACTTTCGTATGCGGTTGGCAAGGTAATGGCCGCTGTACTCAGGGGTCTTATTTCATCAGCGATTATTCTCGTGCTAGCAGTACTTTTTGGCGCACATTTTGTAATTACGCCGCTTTTTACTGCTGTACTTATTTTGAACTGTATTATTTTTGCGGAGTTGGGGTTCTATGCGGCGATGACGATATCTTCTTATGAAGAAATGGGGCAGGTTAATACGTATATTCTTTTGCCAATGTCATTTCTCTGTGGGACTTTTTTTATGACAGATAAGCTGCCGGTTTTGTTGAAATATTTTATTGATGCATTGCCGCTTACACATACAAGTTATCTTTTGCGTGGTATTTGCAGTGGTGCAGAGGTATCTTTACTTTCTGTTTTTGTTTTAATCTTTTATATGCTGCTCTGTTTTGTGGGCTGTCTTTGGGCGCTTAAGCGATTACAGCAGTAAATTGTTTGTAAAGTTCTTTTTGGTGTGCTAATATACCTATATACGAAAATTACGATTTAGGAAGTGAGGAAATGGAGCAGGGACTTTCTATGCTGAGGAAAAAAGGTTATAAGATTACGCCGCAGCGTCGTGCTGTAATTGCTGCGCTTGATATTTGTGGTCAGTTTCCGACGGTGCAGCAGCTGCTTGAATCCGTGAAAAAGATGATGCCGGATGTTTCACTTGATACGATTTATCGTAACCTGACACTCTTAACCGAATTAGGTATTGTACACGAGATTCATCGGCATAATGGCAATGTTTATGAGATGGTTATACCAGGTCATCACCATCATCACCTTATTTGCACGCAGTGCGGCAGGACAGAGTGTGTTAACATCTGTCCGATGAGTGATACTTATACAGAGGAAGCGGCGAAGCGGGGTTTTTTGATTACGGGGCATGTTTTTGAGTTTTATGGACTTTGTTCGTCCTGCCAACATTTAAATAATGGAAAAGTATAGAGAGGTTGTTGTTAGTTGTTTAAGATGAGTTTGCATCATAGGGCAGTGTCTTACGATGATTGCACAAAGCTTTGTTGTACAAAAATAGAAAATTTTTCAGTAAAAATTGGCCGTACAGAGGTGTTTTCTAATGTGAATATTCATATTCATTGCGGACAGCTCACAGCACTGATTGGGCCGAATGGCGCTGGAAAAAGCACGCTGCTGAAGGCAATTTTAGGTGAAGTGGAGCATACGGGAAAACTGCATTATGTCGATGCAAAGGGGGCGCATACAGGCCATCCCATCATTGGTTATGTACCGCAATATTTGCGCTTTGAGGGAAACTCTCCAACAAGTGTTCTCAATGTTTTCATGGCATGTATTAGTAAATATCCTGTATGGCTTTGCTCGGCAAAACATTTGCGGCCGCGTGTATTAAAAAGTCTTACACGTGTAAAAGCAGAGCATCTTATTGATCGTCGCCTAGGTGCACTCTCTGGTGGAGAATTGCAGCGTGTGCTTTTGGCGCTGGCTCTTGATCCGGCACCAGATCTGCTCTTGCTTGATGAACCGGTATCCGGTGTTGATCAGAATGGGCTTGAGCTTTTTTATGAAATTGTTGAAGATTTGCGAGAAAAAGAGGATATGGCAATTATACTGATTTCACATGATTTGAATCTTGTTGCAAAGTATGCGGATCAAGTTGTGCTGCTGAATAAAAAAGTAATTTGTAATGGTACGCCAACGGAGGTTTTTCGCGATGAAAGGACAAAGAAAATTTTTGGGATGATGATAGCACCTATAAGCTTAGAAAGTGAGGGGGCGAACTGAGATGGAAGTAATCTATGGTTTAATGGATGTACTTCTGCCCTTTCAGTGGATGAATCATATATTTATGAAAAATGCATTTTTGGCAATCCTCCTCATTACACCGCTTTTTGGGTTATTGAGCACGATGGTTGTAAGTAATCGTATGGCGTTTTTTTCTGATTCATTGGGACATGGTGCTTTTACGGGAATTGCTATTGGCGTTTTACTGGGGTCTGTGGAGCCCCTTTTGTCACTTGTGGTATTTTCTATACTTTTCTCTCTTTTGATTACGTATATTAAGAGTAAGAGCAGTACATCAACGGATACAATTATTGGGGTTTTTTCGTCGACTGCAATTGCTGTAGGCCTTATGATAATGTCTTATGGTGGTGGTTTTAATAAGTTTTCATCTTATTTAATTGGGGATCTTTTAAGTATTTTGCCGGAAGATATTTTTGCACTGGTCTTTGTTTTTATTTTTGTCGTTGGTGTATGGAGTATTATTTTTAATCGCTTACTTATTATCAGTATTAATTCTTCATTTGCAGCGAGCCGCGGATTCAAGCCCCTATGGATTGAAATGGTCTTTGCTTCAGTGCTGGCAATTATTGTAGCCATTAGTATCCAGTGGGTAGGGCTGCTTATCATCAATTCAATGCTGGTACTGCCAGCAGCTGCTGCACGTAATGTTACGAACAATATCAGACAATATCATCTTGTATCCGTAGTGGGGGCACTTGCTTCCGGAATTATTGGACTCGTTTTGTCCTATTATTGCAATATGGCAACTGGGGCAACAATTGTTGTGGTTTTGGCCTGTTTTTTCTTTACAACATTATTGTTTAAGGCACGTTTTATTCGCTGAATGGCAGCAATAATAATTTTTAAAAGAAATCTGTTGGATATTTTGTTTGATTGAGAGTATACTATATTATGATAATTTAGAAATTTAACGCGAATGAATCAGGAGGCGAGTGGTATATGCAGGTAGAGAATCGTATGGAGAGGTTTGTTTTGGATAATCTGGATGGTGTGCTGAAAGGTTATCCGCATTGCTGTACGTGTACAGAATGTCGTCGCGATATTGTTATACTGGCTTTGAATCATCTGCAGCCGAGATACGTGAGTACGCAGATGGGTGATATCTATACGCGTTTGAACTTGTATGAAGCCCAGGAAGAAACCGAAGTTATTAAGGAAATTGCTAAGGCGATTGAAATGGTTGCAAAAAATCCTCGTCATGTGAAAGCATAGAAAAAGCCTTGGAAAAGAAAAACATCGTTTTCTTTTTCAAGGCTTTTAAACTTATTCGTCAATATTTAAAGAGCTTACAGTAGTTTCTTTTTCAGCATTTTTTTTATTATCAGTTAGTGTCACGAGAATCTTGTCAATGCGGGCACGATCCATATCAACGATTTCAAAGGTAAAATCGTTCCAGATACATTTTTCAGCGACTGTAGGGATATAGCCAAAATGAGAAGTAAGGAAACCACCCATTGTCTGGTAATGAGATCGTTCTTCCTCAGGAAGTGCATCAATACCAAATTTTTCTTTAAAGTCATCAATGGAATAGAGTCCATCAACCAACCAGGAATCTTCATCGCGCTGTGTGATTTGAATAGGTTCTGGTTCATTAATGCTGGCTGAATCGCCTATGATTTCTCCCATAATATCACCTAGCGTGATAAAGCCAATGACACCACCGTATTCATCAAGTACAATGGCTTCATGAATACCAGTCTCCCGGAATTTTTCCAGCACACGGAAGGTTTCCATAGAGCGTGGAATGAACATTGGCTTACGAATATATGGTGCGAGGTCGAGAGGGTGGCCGTCAATTGCGGTATTCAGGAGATCCTTTGTATAGAGAATGCCAGCAAAATCATCGAGACTATTTTTGCCTACCGGAAAGATCATGTTTGGATTCTCTCGAATGAGGTTAAGATTATGAGCAAGTGAATCTTCAAGATCAAGCCAAAACATTTGTGTTCGTGGAGTCATAAGTGCATAAGCTGTCTGATCACTCATATGGAAAATTCGATCAACCATATCCTGTTCAGTTTTTTCAAAAAGGCCTTCTTCTGTTCCTTGTTCAATGAGATCTTTAACTTCTGCTTCGGTTACGATATCCTCTATATGAGGATTGATGCCAAAAAACAAAAGCACAGTATTAGCAGAGTGCGAAAGAAAAGCAACCAATGGCCGGGTTGCTTTTTCAAGGAGAATTAGTATATTGGAACAACGAAGTAAAAAGCCTTCCGGTTCGTGCAGTGCAATCTTTTTTGGCAAAAATTCACCAAAAAGAAGATTGAGATAAGTGATAATAATAACACTTATAACAAGAGCAAATGACTGTGCATAAATAGTAAATGGCATAAGTGGTTTTGCAAGAAAAGGAGCAATAAGTGCCCCTGCTGTAGTACCAATCAAAATACTCATAAGCGTGATACCAATTTGTACAACGGAAAGAAACTTTTCGGGTTCATCAATAATTTTTAGCGTTTTTTTAGCTGCGCTGTTACCGTCATCAACCAGTTTTTCCAAACGGCTTTTATGACTTTCTGTGATGGCTGTCTCAGCCAGGGCAAAAAAACCATTCGCAGAAATGAAAAATAAAATTAACAGGAGCAATAAGCCCGCCTCGGGACTATCCAAGAAAATCCACATCCTTTTATGTTATGTATTTTTTTATATTATAGCATAGTTTTGTTTGTACAGGTAGGAAAGATGAGGCAGGGAAACAGGTTTAATACATAAAATTTCAGTAGGAAATAATATTCTTTGTTTGTGTCAGAAAAATTTAATATAGTAACAGAATGACTTTCTTAGCAAAAGAAATGAAAAACTTGACAGGGAAGGAGTAAGTTTTGTATAATAACTTATATTGAATAAAGTTATGCGGAAATAGCTCAGTGGTAGAGCACCATTCTTCCAGATTGGGGGTCGCGCAGTTCGATTCTCGTTTTCCGCTCCATATGTACTTATCCTGGTATCTGTAGATGCCGGGCTTTTTTTTGCAGCTGTTTGAAAAGCTTGTATTCAAGGCTTTTTTATGGTATTATGCATTGTATGGCATATTAGGATTGTGGCTATTAGAGTAGTTCGAGAAGGTTCAGTAAGCCAAAAAATTATGTAAACAAAACAGGAGGTCATTTTAGAAAATGAAAGTTACTGCAGAAAAAATAGACAACCAACAAGTCGTTTTAGAAATCGAAGTGTTGGCTGCTGAAGTGGATAAGGCAGCCGAAAAGGGTTATAAGAAGCTTGCGGCAAAAGTAAATATTCCAGGCTTCCGTAAAGGTAAAGCTCCACGTAAGATTTTGGAACAGAATGTTGGTAAACAGGCTATTTTAGATGAAGCATTTGATATTCTTGCACCGAAAGCATTTGATGAAGCGTTGGTGGATCAGAAAATCGAACCGGTAAGCCGTCCTAAAATTGAAGTTGTAACACTTGAAGAAGGTAAGGATCTTATATTCAAGGCAACGATTACACCAAAACCAGAAGTTACACTTGGTGAATATAAAGGTATCAAAATAGAAAAAGAAGTTGTAGAAATCAAAGACGAAGATGTTGATAAGCAGTTAAATCAGATGCTTGATCGTCAGTCAAAAATGGTAGATGCTCCGGAAGAAACTGTAGTTGCTGATGGTGACTTTACGACCATTAACTTTAAGGGCTTTGTTGATGACAAGACTTTTGAAGGGGGCGAAGGCAAGGATTATCCACTTCAGATTGGATCGAACAGCTTTATTCCAGGATTTGAAGAACAGCTTATTGGTGCAAAAATTGATGAGGAATGCGATGTAAATGTAACATTCCCACAAGAGTATCATGCAAAAGAACTTGCTGGTAAACCAGCAGTATTCAAATGTACAGTTAAAAGTATCAAGCATAAGGAACTTCCTGCACTTGATGATGAATTTGCCAAAAAGGCAAGTGCTTTTGAAACACTCGATGAACTCAAGGCAGATATTCGTGAAAAACTTATTAAAAATGCTGAAACAAAGGCAGAAAATGATAGAAGAGCTGAAGCAATTAAGCAGGCTTCAGAAAATATCACAGTAGATGTTCCTGCTGTTATGGTTGATAATCGCGTTAGTACGATGATTCAGGAAATGTCTATGCGTCTTGAACAACAGGGCATGAAGCTTGAACAGTATTTGCAGTATGCAGGTACTGATATCGCGAAAATACGTGAAGATTATCGTGAAACAGCAACAGCAAATGTAAAGACTGATCTTATGCTTGAAGCTGTAGCAAAAGCAGAAGATCTTAAAGTAGAAGCTGCTGATCTGCAGGGTGAAGTTGAAGCAATGGCGAAGGCTTACAGTGCAACAGTAGTACAGGTACAAAAAATTATTACAGAACAGGGACGTATCGGAGATCTCGCAGCAACGGTTCTGCGCAAGAAGACTGCACAGTTCATTGTTGATAGTCTCGCAGAATAATTCCTGCTTCTTATTTGGGGTGATCTTATGAATTATGTGCCAATGGTAGTAGAACGTTCAAGTCGTGGCGAGCGTGCATATGATATTTATTCACGTTTGCTTAAAGATCGTATTGTTTTTATTGGTGGTGCGATTGATGATAATGTGGCAAATGTTGTTGTTGCCCAACTTCTTTTTTTGGAGTCGGAAGATCCAGATAAGGATATTCATCTTTACATTAACAGCCCAGGTGGTGTTGTAACAGCTGGATTGGCAATCTATGATACGATGCAGTATATTAAGCCGGATGTTTCGACAATCTGTATTGGTCAGGCTGCAAGTATGGGATCATTGCTTTTGACGGCAGGAGCGAAAGGTAAGCGCTATGCGCTGCCGCTTGCTCGTATTATGATTCATCAGCCGCATGGCGGTGCACAGGGGCAGTCAACGGATATCCAGATACAAGCACAGGAAATTCTTCGTCTTCGTGAAGTTGGAAATGATATTCTTATTCGTCATACAGGACAAACAAGAGAAAAAGTCCAGATTGATACGGAACGCGATAATTTCATGTCAGCACAGGAAGCAAAAGAATATGGTTTGATTGATGAGGTAATTGCCCGTCCAGTAAAAAAGACGGAACCTAAGGACTGAGGGGTGATATCATGTTGAAGTTTGGGGATGAAAAAGGTCAGCTGAAATGTTCGTTTTGCGGCAAGTCACAGGATCAGGTGCGGAAGCTTGTTGCTGGTCCGGGGGTTTACATTTGTGATGAATGTATAGAACTTTGTAATGAAATAATAGAAGAAGAGTTTAGTGATGATGTTGAAGTTGAACTGAAGGACGTCCCAAAACCGAAGGATATCCGAACGATTTTGGATCAGTATGTCATAGGTCAGGATGAAGCAAAAAAATCTTTGGCAGTTGCTGTATACAATCATTATAAACGTATTAATATGGGTCAGAAAACAGATGAGGTTGAGCTGCAAAAGTCCAATATCCTTATGCTGGGTCCTACAGGAAGTGGTAAGACGCTTCTTGCTCAGACACTGGCAAAGATACTTAATGTACCATTTGCTATTGCTGATGCGACTTCGCTTACGGAAGCTGGTTATGTCGGTGAAGATGTAGAAAATATTTTATTGAAGCTTATTCAGGCAGCAGATTATGATGTCGAAAAGGCAGAAAAAGGTATTATTTATATTGATGAAATCGACAAGATTGCGCGTAAGTCGGAGAATCCATCAATTACACGTGATGTTTCGGGTGAAGGGGTACAGCAGGCTCTTTTGAAGATACTGGAAGGCACAGTTGCATCTGTACCTCCGCAGGGTGGTCGTAAACATCCACATCAGGAACTTATTCAGATTGACACAACGAATATTTTGTTTATCTGTGGGGGCGCTTTTGATGGTATTGAAAAAATTATCGGGGATCGTCTTGGTAAAAAAAATCTTGGCTTTGGTGCGGTTATTGAGTCAAAAATTGAGCGCAATATTGGTGAAACACTTAAAAATATATTACCGGAAGACCTGTTGAAGAATGGGCTTATACCGGAATTCGTTGGTCGTCTTCCAGTTGTTGTGACACTGGAGGCACTTACGGAAGACGCTCTTGTAAGTATACTTACAGAACCGAAAAACGCATTGGTCAAGCAATATCAGAAACTTCTTGATCTGGATAATGTAAAATTGTCTTTTGATAAAGATGCGCTTCGCCTTATTGCAAAAGAAGCACTTACACGTAAAACGGGTGCGCGTGGTTTGCGGTCAATTATTGAGGTGATTATGAGGAATGTTATGTATGAGATTCCTTCGGCTAAAGGTGTTTCTGCCTGTCGTGTAACAAGAGAAGTTATTGCCGAGAAAAAGGATCCGATACTTACTTTTGACAAGAAAAAGTCGAAGAAAACTCTTGATAAGGAAGTATCGGCATAGATGTCGGTGGAGAAAAAGACGCTGCCTGTGCAGCGTCTTTTTTATAATTAAAGGATATTTACTTATCAAGTCAGAATAGAAGAGAGATAGAAGGGATAGAAGGGATAGAACTTTTTCCTATACATAAGTAGTATTATAAATACGAGAAAAATTATATAGTTACATAGGAGGGATTTTTATGGAGGAAACTCATAAACTGCCATTACTGCCACTTAGAGGAATCATAGTATTT
>JBAYAD010000028.1:0-17103 GCA_041669965.1 Selenomonadaceae bacterium | reverse complement strand
ATGGAGTTGATCCATAATGATTGCTCCTTTGTTGATTGTTGTTTAGCGATTACATTCTAACATAAGGTTCATTATTATGGATTTTATTTTGTTTATTTGTTCAAGTTCATTTTACAACTAACCCTTTTATTAATGTGCAATTAATGCAAGGATAATACCACCAGAAATTGCCGTTCCAAATACGCCTGCCAGATTTGGTCCCATTGCATGCATGATTAAAAAATTATAACGGTTCTCTTGTAAGCCAACGATATGAGATACACGTGCTGCGATTGGCACTGAAGCAATTCCAGCAGAACCAATTAATGGATTGATTTTACCGCCACTTAATTTATTCATAATTTTTGCACCAATAATCCCAGAAGCCGTACCAAAAACAAAAGCAACTAAACCCAAGACAATAATGAGCAATGTTGTAAAGTTCAAAAACGAATCGGCATTCATTGTTGAGCCAATAGCTACAGTTAAAATCAATGTTACAATATTCAGCAATGTATTTGCCGCTGTTTCAGCTAAGCGATCTACCACTAAACATTCTTTCAGTAAATTACCGAGCATTAACATTGTAATTAAAGGCGCTACCGGTGGCAAAAAAAGATTGACGATAATTGCAATAACGATTGGGAAAACAATTTTTTCGAGTCGGGAAACATATCTTGGTTGTTCCATAATAATATTCCGCTCTTCCTTCGTAGTTAAAAATCTCATAACCGGCGGCTGTATCAGAGGCATAAGTGCCATATAGGAATACGCAGCGACCGATATCTGTGGCAGCAAATGCGGAGCTAATTTCATAGCTACATAAATTGCCATGGGTCCGTCTGCTCCGCCGATAATACCGATTGCACTTGATTCTGCCAGGGTAAATCCTGATAATTTTGCACCAATTAAGGCCACAAAAATACCCAAATGGGCCGCAGCACCTAAAATAACTAAACTGGGGTTGGCAATCATTGGACCAAAATCTGTCATTGCACCAATTCCCAAAAAAATAAGTGGTGGAAGGATGAGCAGCTCTACACCTTGATATGCATAATAAAATAATCCGCCTGGTTTTATCAGATCAGAGCCTGGTACATTAGCAACAATGCAGGCTAAGCCAATGCCGACAAGCAAAAACGGCTCATATTTTTTTACGATACCTAAGTAAAGTAAATAGCCGCCAACAATAATCATGACAATATTGCCCCACCAGAGCTGCGTTAATCCGGTTTGCAATAGTAGCTCATTCAGCAGTGAAGTTAATAATTCGTACATACGAATTCCCCCAATAATATTTCTGCTTACAAGAACGCATTAAAATTTATCTTCCTTCACTTCTCCCAATTTATTTAATAATGGAAACAAGTATAAAACTCCTCCAATACCAGCAATAAAAATAAAGCTAAAAAAAAAGTCGATACAGCTTAGCAAAACTGCTCCTTCAAGACTATCTGGAACTTTCATAATTGATGCCTCCTATTATATTTTTCGATTTGTTAAAAATCTTGTACGTTGTCTGGCCTTTTTTAATAAAGCTTCATGATTTACAACTGCTCTTTTATGAATTCCTTTACCAACTTCGCCCTGATCATCCCACGCTTCAATTTTCAAAGTAACTTCGTGATCCGTTATATCGATAATAGACGCTTTAACAGTAATCGTCATTCCCAGGCTGGTTGGCGCTGTATGCGTAAATTCTGTTAAATGACCAATACTAATAAGGCCTTCTGGTAAATACTGATCTACTGTTTGAACCGAAGCCTTAATTGCCATACCTACACAGGCAGGAGTTGCCAGCAACTCATTCAGGTCGTTAGAATAATTACTTGCCGTATCCGCTTTTTGAACAACTTGCCGAATAATTGCATTTTGCCCAATTGATAAGATACTTTTTAAATCAATCATGATTAACGCCTCCAAAAATATTTTATAATTCTACTCTAAATAAAAATAGAATATTCCGAACTTATCATACTCCTTCATTTTAAGGCCAAAACGGGAAAAATGGAAATACTAATTTAGAATGTTTTAATACCTTTAAGATATCGTTTTTATAAAGTACTTTCAAAAAAGCTGCTGTTTGCCAAAGCTTTATTTTTAAAAGCACTTAAAACACAAAAAGACAATTGAATTTTTCTGGAGTTCAATTGTCTTTTCGCCTCGAACAAATTTTCATTATTTCATTTGATCTTTCTATGCACCAATAGCACAATGTATTAAATTTTCTCTATCTTTATTTTGTGAAAGTTTCGTATACTCAACAACTATATACGAATACACATTTTACGTTCCTCATTTATCTGATAAGTCTTGGAGCCTTATCTTTTGTTCTATACTGATTCTATGAAAGCCGTCCGCCTTTTCATTATGGTTTAACCCGAATCCCCAAAAGCCCAATCAGATTTGCTGCCTGAAACATATTGATTATCGATCCTTTTAATTCCGTTGGCGGCATGGATACCAGCGGTGTCACCAATTCACTATTGCTGAAATCAACGTTTTCGAGCATTGTTTTAAAAAAGTTTGTATTTATAAATTTAGAATTCATAACAGCAAACCGCTTCAGTTTTGATTCTATAATAGACGCTTCCGTAAAATCAATATGATCAAATAAAACATCGGTTATCTTCGTTTTATTAAAATAGGCATATTGTAAATTTGATTTTTCAAACACCGTGTTTTTCACAACCGTATGGCTCATATCGATTCCAATGCATTTACAAGATACAAATTGACAGCGCTCAAAATAAGCTTCTTGAAATTTGCTGTTTGAAAAATCGCACGCTTGAAAAATGACATCAATAAAACTCGATTTTTCAAAATCGCAAGTATGAAACGTACAGTTTTTAAATATACTGTTTCTGATTTCAATCTTAACAAGTTCTGCACCTTCAATTCGTTCTTCACGACTATCAATTTCACAAATCGGCAATTCTTCTGCCAGAAAATCCTGCACGCAAGACAGAAAATCATCAATGCGAATGAGTTGTGGCGATATTCTCGGGCTTGTAATATTCATATTTCTCCTCTTTTAGAACAAACGCAAACGATTCCTGTTCTACTCAATATTTCCATTTCTTAAAATCTCTAAATTCAGTATAAAGCATGCACCTTGCTTTTTCAAGAAGAATACTTTTATATATAATTTTATAATTCTGCACTTATAAAAAATACCGTTTCTATAAATCTATTGCATTTATAGAAACGGTATTTCCTATTTTATTTGATTCCTTCACTGTTTTTAATTTGTGCGAAAAACTTGCGATGGAACTGATTTGCATATACAAGATCTTTTTGCCAGTTTTTCTGTCCGGCATACCAGAATTCGGCTACATAGCGACGCACACCAAGACTCCAGCCAGTCTGCGCTATTTGGGCAAAATCCACATGCCCCGTCCCAAAAGGTATTTCGCGATATTTTCCAGGTACCGTTTCTTTCAAATGAAATGCAACGATATGGCCTGCACCATTTTTAATATCCTGCACAAGGTCCTGCCCATACAGTAACGATGCATTTGTGAGATTCCCTGCATCCGGGTAAACCCCAAGATACGGCGAATTTACTAGTTTAACGTATTCCATTGCCTTTGTCACCGTATCCATAAATGGTGTTTCCATGGTTTCAAACCCCAGAAGAATTCCTTCTTTTGCTGCCATAGCAGCACAGATGTGAAGATTTTCTGTAAAAAAAGTTTTTGTTGCTGCTGTACTCTGTTCATAGTAGACATCGTACCCGGCCAGCTGAATGGTTCGTATGCCAAGATCAACCGCAAGCCAGACTGCTTTCTGCATAATTTCCAGACTGCGCTGACGAACGGTTTCATCCGGATGTCCAAGCGAATATTTGCGATGTCCACTCAGACAAAGCGAGCGGATCGGAAGTTCCGCCTCAACCATTGCAGACCGCAGCGCTCTGCGCTCTTCTTTGCTCATATCCAACCGAACAAGTTTTTCATCGGTCTCATCAATACTCATTTCAATGAAATCAAAACCGCTTTTTTTTGCCACACTAAGTTTTTCCATCCAGCAAAGCGTTGCCGGCATTGCTTTCTCATAGACTCCCAATACATAATTTTTCATTCTGACACCACTTTCATAAAAATAAACCGTACCAAATCTTTTATGGTACGGCTTTTATGTACATTTATTTTTTCTGTCCATAATAAGCTTTTGGACCATGCTTGCGCATAAAATGCTTATCCAGCAAAAGCTGTGGCATTGCTTTACGATTGCCTGTCAAAAGCTGCGTATGAAAATCCATCATAGCAACTTCTTCCAAAACCACGGCATTATGTACCGCATCAAAGGCATCTGTTCCCCAGGTAAACGGACCATGATTTTTAACAAGAACGCCTGGTACATGATCTGGAGAAAGTTTCTTAAACCGCTCAACAATTACGGCACCCGTATTGTACTCATAGTCCAACCGGATTTCTTTAGCCGTCATGTCCCTCGTACAAGGAATTTCGCCATAGAAATAATCGGCCTGCGTTGTACCATATGCATGAATACCCTGACCTGCCTGAGCAAAAGTCGTTGCCCAGCGCGAATGAGTATGAACAATACCGCCGATATTTTTAAAATCAAGATACAGCTTGCGATGAGTTTCTGTATCCGATGACGGATTCAAATCGCCTTCAATTTTATTGCCGTCAAGATCAACGACAACCATATTTTCCGGCTGCATTTTGTCATAGTCCACACCAGATGGTTTGATGACGAACAACCCTTTTTTTCGATCAATACCAGATACATTTCCCCAGGTAAATGTAACAAGACTATATGTAGGCAGCAGCATATTAGCTTCATACACTTGCTGCTTTAGTTCTTCCAACATAGCAGTATTCCCCTTTTCAGTCGGTCACAATATAAAGCACGGCTTCTCCGACCTCACGATTTGCCGAAATAATGATATCTCTGTCCTCGCCATTGATTACAAAGATATTACTTGGACCGATATGCTTTTCAATCGTTGTCTTAACATAGTTTCCTTCTTTATACTGAATATAAAAAAGATCCTGTGCCTCCCTGCGCTGTCCACCAATAACTGTCGGAACACCCCGCAGCTTTCCCGCCCAAGCAACATGACCAAATCCCATGGCTTCCGGATATTCATAGACTTTTTCGTAACCAGTTTTTGTCTTATGACTAATACTAAATTGATTGCCATGAAACGGCTCGATCGTGATGAGCTCGTCCTGTCCATCACCGTCAATATCACCTACGGCAACATCACTTACAGGACGATCCAATATAGTTTCGATAGTCCAGTTGGTTCCGCTTGCCTGTGGCGGCGTAACTGCAAATACTCCGCTTTCACACGTAACCATGCCTGTCATTTTACCTTTCCACACCGTGCGGTTATAGCCATGATTTTTAAACAAACCCTCCTTGATAACAGAAAGTTTAATCGGTTTCATAAGATCTTTTGGCAATTCACCAACATAAATTTTTCCCGGATCTGACCAGTCATCTGTATCTGTTTTACTCGTACAAAGCGTACAGCCAATAAAATAGTTTACCCCATTCGCAGTGAGGATATCAAAGCGATGAACATAGGGCAGCTGCAAAATGGTTTTTATCTTCCATGTGCCATCTGTCTGTGGCTGTGCCCAGACAATCTTGGCCTTTTCCGAATGAAATCCGGGAAAAAAATTTTGTACTGCCAGAAAATCACCATTTTCCCCGGGAATAGAAACAATTGACATCGTCCCGCCAGGTCCATCCCAAAGCTTTGTTTTCTTCAAATCAGGCAAAGAATACAAATAAGCGGCTCCATGATCTTCTGTTGCAAAAATAATTTTCTTTTCTCCATCAATTGTCGTACTGCTCGCTGCATAGCAGCAATAAAGTTCTGTTAAAGTTTTCTTTTCTATTTTCACTTTTACCCACTCCGATTCTGACGGATTACATTTCAAACCTTTGTTTCAAAATCTTCCCAAACACCATGTAAGGCCCCAACTACACGGCAGTACCGTGCATATTTACGTGCAAAGATTTCCCTGTACTCTGATCGCGGCTGCGTTACTCCGGTAATTTTAACCGTTTTTTTAATGGCATCGGGAAAATCCTCATAAACACCTGCCGCGATACCAGCTGCCATAGCAGCACCTTGTGCCCCCAGTTCTTTACCAGCAACCGTTTCAATTGGAATCTGCAGTGCATCGGCAAAAATCTGTACCCAGACTGGTGAATTCGCTGCCCCACCCGACAGTTGTACGCACGTCGGTTGTTCACGATTTTTTAGCAGCTTTTTCACATGTGTCAGATGCGAAAAAACAATTCCTTCGTAAACAGCCCGCAGCATGTGCTTTTTTGTATGATACGCAGTAAGTCCGATAAAAGTTCCTTTGGCTAACGGATTTTCATTGGAACCATGCAAAAACGGCAGAAAAACAACCTGTGTATCAGTCGGCTCAATCTCGGCTGCCCACTGGTTTGTCAAATTATACACTGGTACTCCTGAGACTTTTGCCTGTTCTTTTTCTTTATCCATAAGATTATCGATAAACCATTCCAGATTGCCCGCAGATGTTGGACTGCTTTCTTCAATAAGATAATATCCGGGTATGCAGAACATTGAATTCAAATCTACACTGCCATTCAACACTGGTTTCTCTGCAATAAACTCATTAATACTCCAAGTTCCGGCAATCATACAAAGCTTTTTTGTATCCGAGAGACCCGTTGCTATTCCGCAGGCATCCACATCAAACATGCCCGCCGCAACAGGCGTCCCTTTTAACAAGCCTGTTTTTTCACTGGCCTCTTGGGTAATAAAGCCGCAAACATCTGCTGCATGACGCAATGGCGGTAATTTGTCATATACTTCTTCAATTCCAAACAGTGCCAAAAGCTCCTGATCATACTTTTTTGTTATAAAATTTACAAGATTGGCTCCGGTAAAGTCTGTATATTCACCATAGGCTTCTCCCGTAAGCATAAAACGTATATAATCTTTCACAGCAAATATATATCTTGTTTTCTGCAGCACTTCCGGCTTATGATCTTTAAACCAGGCCAAAAGACTTACTGGCTGACAGGCAAGAATTTTTTGGCAGGTTTTTTTATACGCGTTTTCCTGCGTCCCATCAGCCTGCCATTTTTTTACATATTCCCAGGCACGTGTATCTGTTGACAAGATTCCTCTATATGCTGGTTTTCCTTCTTCGTCAACAAGATATAAACCTTTGCCATGACCGGAAAAAGATACCCCCGCAATAAGAGACGGATGAATACCGCTCAACTCAACAACCTTACGAATCACTCGTGCGTTAACTTCCCATAACTCGTCCATATCTCTTTCCGTATAGCCTGGCAGCGGCATAATAGACGAAGCTGCCTCACTAGCCACAGCAATCTGCTTGCCACTCTCTGTAAAAAGGGCCGCTTTGGAAAACGTCCCGCCATTATCAATACCCAATAAATATTTCATCGCATTTCTATTCCTTTTAACAATATTTTTTATTTATGTGCAATGCCGGCGAGATCAAAGGCTTCTGTAAGAAAGGCTCGGATAAGACGTTCTTTTGCCCAAAGATCATCTGCTAAATGGGCTCGTACTTCTAAAGCACAATATGTAGTGTCTATTCCATCACAAGGCTCAAATGCCGCAACAGTTTGCAGAATTGCTGCACCAACTTTTGGTGTAAGATAACCCCATGTTTTATAATCGGGTGCCTGGCCAATATCCATATGATGATCACCGTAATACGGATGCTGTGGATCATTGATGCAATTACAGAGATGAAATTGTGCCAGATAAGGTGCAGCTAATGTAACAGATTCCTGCAGATCAGCTCCGCCCAATACTTCATGTGCACTATCCCAATGAATATAAAAATTACTGCATTCTTTTTTCAAGTGAGCAAACCATTCTGTAACTTCTTTGATCGGCCCCAACAGCTGTTTTTTATGCACAAACCGATCCAACGGCTCAAACAAAAGATACATACCCTTATACTGTTTTGCCGTTTCTGAAAGCTCTATACAGGATTCAAACAGCGCTTTTTTTGCTTCGCCCCGAAGCACATCTGTTTTTGGATCAGGACCCGACTGCAAACCGCAGCGTTTTGCACCCGTTTCAGCAATTCCTGCCAAAAGTTCTTTTGCACAAGCAATGGCTTTTTTTCGTTCCTTTGGATCAAGGCTTGAAAGTGACAGCCCCTTATCCGCAATAACTGGTGAACACCACTGTGTTAACTGCCAGCCACGAGTTTCGACAATAGTACGTATTGCCTGACGACAGGCAGCGTCTTTGATAAAGCCAAGTTCCACAGCTTCATAAAATTCTATATCTGCTGCTTGACGCAAAAGATCTACTGCAAACTTTTCATTTGACATAATCGGCATAAAATTTTCTAAAAAATGCATGGATGGCAAAATTTTTCTCATTTCGAAAGCCCCTTTTGTTATTTAATATCGTTACCTATACATCCACAGATTGTATTGATTCTTCTGTTTTTTTCTTATCTTCTACCGACGCAGGCAGTGTCAACGTAATCACCGCACCAATAAGCAGCAGCGCTACGAGACTATACACGCCCATATCATAGTTATACATTTGAATTAAAACCCCCACAGCATAAGGACCAACAAATCCACCCAGATTGCCGATTGCATTGATAATCCCTCTTGCACCGCCAGCTACTGCCGGACTAAACAAGCGCGGCGGAATTGTCCAAAACACTGCTGCTGCTGCTTGTAAAAAAAATCCACAGCCAACAAGAAAAGCATACGATACCCAGATATATTCTTCCGTCTTTACTGAAAACAGCAAGCAAAGGGCAAAGCCAACAAGGGGAATAACAACAAATTCTTTCCGGCGGCCGGTTCGGTCAGAAATATTTGAAATCGTCAGCATACCAATTGCACAACCAACATAAGGAAGTGCCGATAACCAGCCAATCTCTGTCATTCCTGAATGCGTCAGATTTTTTAGCAAAGTCGGCAGCCACAGACCAAATCCATAAATGCCGGATTGATAACAAAAATTGAGCGCTATAAGTTTCCACATCGTCACATTCGGTAAAATATCTTTTAAAGAAGCTTGTTTTACGCTTGTTTTACGCAGTTCTTCTTCTTCTTCTCTGATTTTTTCAGTAATATACGCTTTTTCATCTTTACTAATCCAGCTGGCATCTTCCGGCCGATCACTTACCATAAGCAGCCAGGGAATCAAGACAGCCAGTGATACACACCCTTCAACAATAAATAACCAGCGCCAGTCCGAAACTGCAAGAATATAGCCTGACAAAGGACCCGTAATAATTGCGGCAATCGGAACAAACAGAATAACAAATGCATTTGCCCGGCCGCGTTCTTCATTGGGGAACCAGTTGCTTACCATCGTCAAAGCTACCGGCAGCATACCGCCTTCTGCAACACCTAAGGCAAAACGCAGAATTAGCAGCTGATTAGCCGTCTGTGCCAGACCCGTTAAAACAGAGATGACGGCCCATACTATAATAGAGTATGTAATGAACTTCTTTCCACTGTGCTTTGCCGCAAATTGTCCACCCGGAACCTGAAGAAATAAATACCCGATAAAGAAAATACCTGCTGCCAGCCCCGCTACGCTTGCCGTCATTCCCAGAGCAGTACTCATTCCGCCAGCCATGGCAAACCCTACATTGACACGATCCATATAAGAAATAATGCAGATAATCATAATCGGCGGCAAAATATGCAGCCACCGGCCCTTTGGTATTTCATTAAGTCTTTTATCCATTTTCAGCACCTCATTTCATATTTTACGATGATACACCTATAACAAATCCACTTTGACCTTTACAACAACTTTTCTTACATTCATTGCTTCACCTGACACTACTGCCGGACGATGTACATCACTCGGAAAAAATATTGAGTAGCAGCCTGGTCTGGCTTCAATAAAGCCTTCATTTTCAACCTTTTCATAAAAAATCAAATCTCTTTCAACAAATTGTTCCATAACTTTATACATTCCTGTATCCGGTGTAAATCCCAACCGTTCTTTTCCTGATGCAAGAAACTGAACATCTACATATTTTTCATGTACTTCTGGTTTCTTTTCTTCTATTGATCCAGTCTCTGCATCAAATACCTGCGCATAAATATCTTTTCCCTGAATCTCATACACGCCGGGCTTCATAGCCACAAAATCATTTTCCTTTAAATAATTAATTGCTGTTTGAATTGCTTTTGGATACATTTTACAATCGTCTTTTGCATAAATTGATGAAAATATCATAGTAATCTTCCTTTCGTTTCCTTTATTATTTATTTTTACTATAAAAACTTTATTTATTTCTTTGTTCCATTGCATGAACGATATTTACAATCGCCTTATGCGTGGGTACTTTTACACCATATTTTTCTGCTGACCGTACAACAGATCCGCTGATTGTATCCACTTCTGTTCGTCTGCCATTCTTTAAATCCATATAAATAGAAGTACACCCTTCCGGATTGTTTTCCGCTGTTTTTTTAACACGTTCTGTTATCTCCGCTTCATTAAAATCAAGTCCCATTGCTGTTGCTACAGACAAGGCTTCCTTTAGCAAAACTCTTGTTAAATCCCAGGCATTCGCATCTTCGGCAATAAAGCCCATCTTTACCTGTAATATTCCAGTAACTGCACTTAATGAAACATTTGTAAGTAACTTATCCCAAATCAGCTGTTGAATGTTGCTGCGTATTACTGTATCAAAGCCGCAAGCATCAAATACGGTTTTCACTTTTACCAGCATACCGGTTTTATCCTCTGCCAGCATGCCAATATTCGTCCGGCCTGTCCCACCATGCCGGACATAACCCATATCAAGAACCGCACCATTATCTTCTGTTGTTCCAATAATAATATGATCCAAAGGTGCTGCTTTTACCATAATGTCTTCATGACCTGATCCATTCTGCAAAGTCATGAGGTATGTATCTTTTCCAATAATATTTTTATTACTTTCGAGCGCTGCAGCTGAATATAAAGCCTTTACAAAAAGAATAACCAAATCTGCTTTTCCGATCTCTTTTGATGAACAAACTGCATTCGGTCGATAAATAATATCCCCACCATTTTTCTGAAGCTTTAGTCCTTTTGTGTTAATTGCTTTTACAATATCAGGATTTGTATCAATCAAATATACTTCATTGTATTTCGATAAATGACTTCCATAAATTGACCCCATTGCTCCTGCACCAATTACGACGATCTTCATATTCCCACTCCTAATTATCAAAAAATTTGTTATTGTTTCTATTGTTTGTATAATTTATATTATTAGTATACCGGGATACCGGTATACTGTCAAGCGGTTTTTTTATTGACTGAAATTGCTTTTTATTATATGATAAATAGAAGAGGAAGGTTGTGTACCCAGATGTCACCTATTATCGATAAAAGCTCATTGCAGATTCACGCTTATGACGCCATAAAAGAGCAGATACTAAATAAAAAATTAGCTTCTGATATTTTGTATTCCGAAACAAAATTAGCTGCAGAGCTTGGCATCTCAAGAACCCCGATGCGCGAATCCCTACGCCGCTTATCACAGGAAGGCTATATTACTATTATTCCCAGTAAAGGTTTTATGCTGCGCCAGCTTACTGAAAAGGACATGTTGGAAACCATACAGATGCGCTGTGCAATTGAAGGCTTTTGCACACACATTGTGGCGGATGAAATAAACAGCAAAAAAACAAAAAAACTGCTAACCACTCTGGATGCATTAACAGAGACTATGACGAAGTCCAGAAATACAAAAGCTGCAAATGATACTTTTATTGCTGCAGACCATAAATTTCATATTGCGATTGTTTCCTATGTAAACAATACTGAATTCAACAAGGCATTTCAGCAATTGATGTATCTTGTCCATCTGACTACTTCCAATGCCCTTTCCGTTCCAGGGCGTATTGACAGTACCTTGGATGAGCATAAGCAATACGTAGTTTATCTCAAAGATGGCAACGGTGATGCTGCCTATAATATTATGATAAAACATCTTATGATGCCATTGAACTTGCGCATATTGTAGAATTGAAAGCTTCCAGATAAAGCGCCTAAAAAATAGCAGATATCCATGTGTTCTTCAAAAAGTGAAGATATATGGACATCTGTTATTTACTGCAATTTTATTATATTTTTTGTCTTTATTACTGACAGGCGTTTATTCTGCAATTCAGCTTACTTTCTCTAATAAAAACCAACAAAAAGCGGGTATAGCACTTTATAAGTGCTATACCCGCTTACTTATTCATAAAAAAGAACCAGCCCGCCTTTTCTTTCATAGCCAGTATTCCAAAGTTCATCAAGCCTCAGCCAGCACCATGAACCATACGTTACAACCTTTACCATAAAGGTATCTTCCAATTTTTCATAGCCCGTAAGCAAAAACCAATGCCAAACATAATCCTGAAAAACTGGATTCATATGCTTCAATACTAAGCAGGGAATTGGAAAACCCTCATCAATCTGCCGCTTAACAGCAATTTGAGTGTCAGCAATACAACGCTCTCCCTCCCATGCTGTCATCTTCAATTTTTCTTCACCTTTATCCGTTAAGTACTTTCCAAATCCATCAATATAAAGATCTAAGCGATCAATTCCTGACATTCGTGGCCGTAGATAAGGCTTCATATTTTTAGAAAAACGAATATAATCTTCACGCATTACCTGATTTACATTATAAGGATAAAGATTTTTTTTGCGAAACAAAGAAAAATAAATGCTACAATCACAGGCTGTCACTGCCGCACAACCACCACGCCGCATCCACTCGTCAGAAAACCACGTTTGTTTCCCGCCATAGGCCTGCCCTATGTAAAAGTAATCAAGTTCCAGTTTCATAAGATCGTGACCTTTCCCGTTACTAGTTTATTTATAAAACTCTTCATTAATAGTTTAAAGAATATATCAAAAATGAATTTGCATCAATAAAAATTAAACTTCAAAAAAATATGACACAAATACATTACAAAAAACACCAGTGCCGCCTCTCGATGATATTCTCTAAACAGCTTGCTTTTCTGCATATTTATGCCCAGAAACATTAAAGCTGCTAAAATAAAAAACCCCAAAATTCCAAATACTATTATACTTTGAAAGTAGCTCCTGGATGTGTCAAAAATCATAAAGTATCCATGAAGAAGCACTGTATAAAATGCTATAAGCCCCAGCAATGGATGTACAATCCTAAAATTTGTAATGCCTGCTTTCATTAGTTTATCAACAGACAAAGGAAGTATTATCTTACGCTGCTTTGTTTTCATGTACAAGGTTCGTAACAAATAATATAAAAACGAAAGACCCGCAAAGGCAATCGCTATACTACCCAGCATTTTTCCTGCTTTATGGTGAAAGCTGCCTGTTCCATATTGAAAATCCAAATAAGCACCTGCAAGGAAAATCACAATCCCAATGACATTTAATAAAAAAACGCGTTTTGTTATTGCGGAAATTTTTTTAATCATAGATTCATTCATATCCGTTTCTCCTTTTAACGTAATTTCAAAAACAGCAAAATCAACCCTGCAATTTTCTTATATATAACTATTTCTTTATAAACGATTCATTTCCTGCAAATGATCGTTACTTTCACAAACACACGATAAATTTTCCTTTTGCTTACAGCTCAAGCAATGCAATTATATAACAACAAATACATATAAAAATCGTGCTGCATTAAAAACTCCTACTTAATGCAGCACGATCACACTAAAATGTATTTATCAGCAAAATTATTTATATCGATCTTGTACAATAATACTATTGTATCTTAAACTTCTGAACTTCTTTTTGCAGTTCATCTGCCATTGTCGCCAAATGCTGACTGGCCGAAGCAATTTCTTCCACGGACGCCGATTGTTCTTCCGTAGCCGCTGAGATCGTCTGCGTCTGCTCGGAAGTCTTTTTACTCTCATCATTAATGTTTTGTACAGCACCAACAACGGTCTGTGTCCCACTCGTAATTTCTTCAATAGCCCCGGAAATTTCATGTACTTGTTTTGTCATGTCCCGAACCATCTTTACTATTTCTTCAAAACTCTGGCCAGCTGCCGCTATAACTTCCGCACCTGTATTGACTTCCTTTTGTCCAGCCTCCATAAAAGCTACAGCACTAGTCGTTTTATCCTGTACTTCACCAACCAGATCTGTTATTTGTTTCGCAGCATCCTGGGATTGCTCTGCCAGCTTCCTGACTTCTTCCGCAACAACGGCAAATCCTCTGCCGGCATCACCCGCTCTGGCTGCTTCTATTGCTGCATTTAGTGCCAGCAAATTAGTCTGACCGGAAATACTTAATATCGCATCTACAATTTGCCCGATTTGCTTTGACTTTGCTTCCAGCTCTCCAATGACTGTAGACGTTGCATTTGTTTTCTCTTCAATCGTCTTCATCTGCGTAACTGCTTTTTTGATTGCCCCTTCACCAGTATTGGCTGTCGCAGCCGTCTTTTCTGCCGCGCCCGAAACTATTTCCGTATTGGAAGAAACCTGTGTTATTGCACCAGATATTTGCTTTACAACATCATTTGCATTTTCCGTCAGATGCAATTGTTTTTCAGCTCCCTGTGCAACCTCAGTAACGGAGCCAGCAACCTGATTGGCGGCCTGTGCCGACTGCTCGGAGCTGGCTGTCAGTTCTTCTGACGAAGCTGCCATTTGCTGTGAGGTATCCGTTAAATGCTTTAGTAAACCTTTAATATTATTTTTCATAACATCAACCGCTCGGGAAAGTACACCGAAGTCACTGCGATCATCTAAACTAGTCTGTTTAATTGCTTTAGAAAAATCGCCGGTTGAAAGAACCCCTAGATATTCTACAACATCATGCAGGCGGGAAACTATTTGTTTTGTAATTAACCAGCCCAATACCCCCCCTAGTACAACTGCAGCAAGTCCTATTGCAATAAACAGCAGATTTGCCAGCCTTGCCTCTTTTTCTTTTTGTTGATACATCTCTTCTGCTGACTTGGTGATATCCACCGACAAATCACGTAACCCATCGCCAAAATTATTTACTAATGCTTTTCCATTTGTGCTAAACAAAGCATATGCTTCTTCATTTTTGTTCTGCATTGCAAAATCCAAAACTTTTGTTCTAACCTTACGATATTTGGCTATATCCGCTTGTACCATCTGCAGCTTTACTCTATGCTCATCTGGTAGTGAAAGCTGCTCAAATTTCGCTAAATCTTCATCAACAACCGTTCCCCTTCGGGAAATGTCATCCGACAGCACTTTATCTTCTTTGTCATCTGTCGTAAGCATCAAGGCATATGTATCTGCCTCAATTTTTCGGATATTTGCCCGGCTGTCATTAATTAAAAAAACTGCCATGAGCTTATCTGTGTACATCGTCTCCATCGCTTGATTTGTCCTGCTAAGAAAGAAATATCCTGTTCCTCCCACGATAATAACTGCACTTGTTAAAATCGCAATCAATATCGCCAGTCTTTGTGCCACCCGTAAATTTTTTAACCAACCCAAAATAATCCTCTCCTTTTTATATAAAGCTAAATGCCTATTTTATTTCAATCTTCAGATATATCAAATATACCCTTCATTTGACAGGCTGTCAAGAAAGAGGTTCTTAAAAAAGAACAATTACAATAGCATTCTAAGCCGGCAGCAAGTTTTTTATAATTTACGATACCAATCAGGGTTATCGCTTCGACCTACTAAAAAATCAATGGAAACATTAAAATAGTCTGCGATTTCAATAAGAAGGTGAAGCGGAGGCTCCCTTTGCCCCGCTTCATAAAAACGCCAGGATCGAGTTGTAATACCAAAGATAAACGCAAGTTCCTTTTGTTCAATTTTTTTTGATTTTCTTAAATATTTTAGTCTTTCAGAAAAACTCATGCTGTATCTCCTCATATAATAGGCTTTGTCTACAATCTTTACCAACGTACAAAGCTTATTTTTTATTTTATCTGCATATTATCCAGACCTTCTCCTACTGCAAGTCTTTTTCTACACTTTTTAAAACTAAATAAAAAACCGTCTTCTTATATATAAAAAAACGCTTTTTCTATATTAAATCAACAGGCATCAACAAAAAAAATACACTTGTATATGCAGCTCATAATTTTCAGGACTTTTAGTCTATAAATATAGGGCCTTTATAAGTTGACAATTTCTTTATATTTTTATACAATGAAGAATATAAATAGGAACATTTTGTTCCTATTTATATTCTAAATATAATTTGTATTGTCTTAAAACACGTAATGAAATTAAAAAATTGTTTTTTTATTTGAATATTTTTTAATGTTTTAAGCCGCTAAATTTTATTATAGAAGTTTAAGTTTTTTATTATAAAGAAGAATTGGGGAGATTTTATGGAACTAACAGCCGAGCAGAATAATTTAAGTAACTTGAAACTGGCCGATGTATTAGATTTAGAGGTACTGCAGAAATTTCAGGATAGTTTTGCAAAAGGAATGGGCGTAGCAAGTGTAACCGTTGATAAAGACGGCATTCCCGTGACGAAACCAAGTTCTTACACAAAATTTTGTATGGAACATACACAGTCTACAGACAGCGGTGTTAAGCGTTGTGCAGAATCTCATCGCAAAGGCGGTGCAGAAGCTGCACGCCTGGGTAAGCCTGTTATTTTTGAATGCCATGCCGGTCTAATCGATTTTGCCTCACCAATCATTATTGATGGTCATTTACTCGGAACAGTTTTAGGCGGACAGATTTTGATGGCAGAACCAGACGAAACGAAGTATCAGCAAGTTGCAAAAGAACTAGGTGTTAATGCTGCTGAATATAGTAAAGAAGTTAAAAATGTTAAAATTTTAGATCGCGAACAGATTGAGGAAGCGGCAAATGTACTTTTTATTTTTACAAACAGCATGTCAAATGCGGCTTATCAGAAAATAAAATTAAATGCTGTTGCAGAAACATTGAGTGACAGTCTGAACCAAATTTCGGCAACTATGCAGGAACTGGCCGCATCGGCAACAACAGTAAGTGAAAATCAGAATAATTTAAATAAAGAAATCAAAAATGTTGATAGTATGACGGAGCAGATCAATGAAGTAATGGAACTTATCAAAGAAATTGCCGACGAAACACGTTTACTAGGTTTGAATGCAGCGATTGAGGCTGCCAGAGCAGGTGCGGCCGGACTT
>JBAYAD010000027.1:0-17120 GCA_041669965.1 Selenomonadaceae bacterium | reverse complement strand
GGTTTTGTAAAATTTACAGAAATGGGAAGTAAAATAACAAAAGGGACAAAGATTGTTACCTTTGATATTGCTAAAATTGAAGAAGCCGGCTATGACCCAACGGTTGTTGTCATCATATCCAATACAGAAAATTATACAGAAGTTATTGGAACAGAAAATAAAAAGACAGTGCTGCTCGAGGATTTGATTACGGTTATTCGTTAAAATAAAATTAGGAAAAGAAAGAAGGGATATATATAATGAAAGAAAAATTTCCAAAGAATTTTTTGTGGGGGGCATCTTCGTCTGCATTTCAGATTGAGGGTGGCTGGAATGTTGATGGTAAAAGCATGTCCGTCGCTGATTTCAATTCCTTTAAAAAATCAGCGATACAGGCGGATAGCCGAATTGCCAGCAATTTTTATCATCAATGGAAGCGGGACATTGAACTTATGCAGGAACTTGGCATGAAAGCCTATCGTTTTTCCATCGCCTGGAGCCGGATTATTCCCGATGGTGATGGTGCAGTTAATCCGCGGGGAATTGCTTTCTATAATAAGGTAATTGATAAGCTTCTCCAATGTGGTATTACACCGATGGTAACACTGAATCATTTTGATCTTCCTTATGATTTGGTTAAAAAATACAATGGGTGGGAAAGCCGACAATGTACTGCGGCGTTTGCAAAGTACGCCGAGGTCTGCTTTAGAGAGTTTGGCGATCGCGTAAAAATCTGGCAGCCGCATAATGAACAAAATCTCATGATGCGTGTCAATGAACGAATGAATATTAATGAAACAGACACGTATCTTGCTGATAAGATGCGGGCGCAGATGGACTATCATATGTTTATCGCGCATGCGCTGTCAGTACAGCTTTGCCATGACAAAGTAAAGAATGCAAAGATTGGTCCGGCAATTTCGGCTACAGTGACGTATCCTTACACGAATAAACCGGAAGATGTCTGGGCGGCACGTATGAACAATTATTTTAAGACAGACTATGCGCTTGATATGTACTATAATGGAAGATATTCTGGTCTTTATATGGACTATCTGGAACAAAAACAACTTGTTCCGCAGATGGAGGTCGGAGACGAAGAAGTGATCAAAAAGAATCCTATGGACTTTATTGCCGTAAACTACTATCGGACCTTGTGTGCGCGCTATTTGCCGGCAGACGCTATTCATGCAAAAGGTGATCGCGGCGGCAATGAAATTGACTATGACCAGTATGGCTACTGGAAAATCGAAAAAAATACAAATCTTACCGCTACGGAGTACGGTGCACAGATTGATCCCGTAGGCCTGCGCATTGCACTGAATGAATATTATGGACGCTATCATCTGCCACTTTTCATTACGGAAAATGGTTTGGGAACCGATGATGTTCTCACACAGGATGGCAAGGTACATGACGATTATCGCATCGACTATTTGCGACAGCATATTGAAGCATGTGCACTGGCGATACAAGATGGTGTTGATCTGCGAGGGTATTGTCCGTGGTCAGCCATTGATCTTCTAAGCTCACATCAGGGGTTTAAGAAACGATATGGTTTTGTCTATGTAAATCGAACGGATCACGATTTGAAGGATATGTCACGTATAAAGAAAGACAGCTTTTACTGGTATAGAAATGTAATAAAAAAGAATGGATGCAGTCTGGAATAGATTTCCAGACCGTGTTCTGAAGGTGTGAGAGAATGCATGTCATAAAGGTTTTGAATAATTCCTTGGTCCTTGCACTGGATGATAACGGACAAGAAACGATATTGATGGGCAAGGGAATTGGTTTTAATAAATCCATTGGCAAAGAAATTTGTGCGGAGGAAATTGAGAAGGTATTTGTGCTGAAAGATCGCATGGTGTCGCGTAATATTATACGGCTTGCAGCAGAGACCGACAGTATATTTTTTGAATTGGCAAAAAATGTAATCGATTATGCGATTGATATGTATCAAATGGTTCTCATGGAACATATTTATATGTCCCTGACGGATCATATTTCTTTTGCAGCACAGCGATTTTCCAATGGTGTTATCCTGCACAATTTTTATACACAGGACATCAAGCGCTTCAACGAAGCTGAGTTTGACGTAGGAGCCTATGCGGTTTGTTTAATTAATAAACAGCTGGATATTGACCTTCCACTCGATGAAGCAGGTAACATCGCTTTTCACTTCATCAATGCGCAGCCACAGCGGCAATATGATAATAAAGAGCAGTTGATTCACGAAATGGTTAATGATGTTATGAGTATTGTGCGCTACAGCTATGGAAATGAATACGATCAGGATAGTTTGGCCTACGCAAAATTCGTAACGCATCTGAGGCTCTTTTCCAAGCGTTTGCTTGAACACGATCTCATGCCGGAAGATGCGGAGGATACTCTCTATAAACAGCTTAGGGAAACCTGTGCAAGAGAGGTTTCCTGTGTCCGTCGTATTGAAGTCTATGTAAAGAAAAAGTTTGGGTTGAAACTAACGAATCAGGAAAAACTGTATTTGATGATTCATATTCATCGGATCAATGGATCGGATAATGCGATAAAAGAGGAGTCATAAAATGAGTATATTTGTTATTGACACAGGAACCTCCAGCATGCGCGGCCTACTTTATACGGAGGCTGGAAAGGTTGAGCATACTGTACAAATTGGTTATGAGGCAGTCTATATTCCGGGTGGCCTGGCAGAGCAAAATCCGACGAACTGGCAAAATGCCCTGCAGGATATAGGCAGAGAAATCGCAGAATATGCAGCGGTAAAAGGCAGAGAAATTAAGGCTGTTGCGCTGACAGCACAGCGGTCGTCGATTATTCCTGTGAATGAGGATGGTACACCACTGCGAAATGCAATAATGTGGATGGATCGGCGTAACGGTGAGCTATGTGATCGACAGGCAGAGTACAATGCTGTCATAGCTGAAAAACAGGAGCTTGCATGAATACCGTGTTTTCCGGCGGCAAGATGATGTGGCTCAAGGAGAATGAACGGGAGCTTTACGACAAAACCTATAAGATTATGACAATCGCCGATTATCTTATGTATAAGATGACCGGCGAATTTGTTACAGACACTACCTATGGCAGCCGATCTCTGCTCATGAACGTACGAACACGTGAATGGGATGATGATCTGCTGTCTTTGTTTGGCATTGCCAGAGATAAGTTATGCAGACTTATGGAACCTGGCAGTATTGTCGGTTATTTGACAAAAGAATTTGCTGCACAGACTCATTTACAGGAAGGCTTGCCATTAATCAGTGCAGGTGGTGACCAGCAGTGTGCGGCACTTGGTATTGGGGTAGTACAGAAATCGGATATCGGCATAACAGCAGGAACCGGAGCGTTTATTATGGCATACGCTGATAAAGTGCCCGAAAATCTGCAGCCGGATGTGATTTGTGGTGCGCATGCCATTCCGGGGAAATATATACTGGAATCAAGTATTCTCGGATGTTCATCATTCTATAATTGGTTTCAACAGCAGTTTTATCGGGGTACTGTCGGCAGTGGTTATACAGAGATCAATGATGAAGTCTGTGCATCCCCACCGGGAGCAAATGGCTGTATCGCACTGCCCTATTTTCAGGGGAGAGGCACACCAGACTGGAATAATAAAATGCGGGGATGCTTTGATTGCATGACGCTCGATACAACAAGAGGTGATATGGCACGAGCCTTGTTGGAGTCTATTACTTATGAAATCGCAAATAATATTGATGTACTTGAAAACTATATTGGTACTGTAAAAAATATTTATAGTAATGGCGGCTTGACGCAGTTTAGTGCGTTCAACCGTATACAGGCGACGGTCTATAATCATGCTTTGCAGCATATGACAAATGCAGAACAAACCGCCTTGGGGGCATTTATCAGTGCAGCGGTTACGCTGGGCTTTTATGATACGTATGAAGCGTGCCTTTGTGTTGTCAAAGCGCAGGAAAATATTGAAATCTGCCTGCCGGATGATACGCTGGTAGAGCTTTACAGAAAAAAGCGTGCCCAAATGAATCAACTGCGTGCAGCAAGATATAAGTAAGCCGGACTGCTTTGATAGAAAGGATTCTGCATTAAAAAGCAGATACTACAAAAGCTGCAATTTAATTGGCAGGAGAATTTTTAAAAAGAACGAACTAAACTATATGATTTATTATGAACGTTACTAGTAAAATAAGGTATGGCGGTAAAAAAATATAGAAAAAGTGAATGGATAAAGTTTTTGAAGGGCATAAAAATTTAATGATGAAACAACGAGAGGTGATACTTGTGTGTGATATGAAGGATAAACATGAGAAAGCAATAGAAAGCGTTGTTCCTGAACTATTTAAATGTATGGCAGAGCAAGTGTTGGATGCTGTTTTTGTTTTTGCTGTTAGCGGTAAAATCCTGTATGCCAATCACGTGGCTGCTGCTATGTACGGATATGCCCTGGAAGCTTTTCAGGAAATTTGTTTTTATGATTTATACTTGTCGAAAGATCAGCAGCCTATGGTTGATCAAATAAAAGAAAACTGGCAAATGGATTCGTTTTATGAGACGGTACACAAACGTTTTGATGGAGAGTCTTTTTCAGTGAGAACGGGGTTTTACAAAACTGTTTTTGGCGGGGAAAATATGCTGATTGGTCTTGTACAAAAACTTGCTGAGAAAAAAGAAAAAAGTTTAACAGGCGACGAAAAAAAATATAAGGTGCTGCATGAAGAACTTTTGGCGGCATATGAGGAACTTACTGCTTCGGAAGAAGAGCTGCGGCAGCAGTTTGATGAATTATTGTTGAAAGAAGGGAAAATATATCGGCAAAATACGGTGCTTGGCTTATTGCACGATACCGCAATTGCTCTTATGGCGGATACGGATCATAAAGTAGTATTCAAAAAAATTATTTATGGAATTCGCAGCCTTTTTAATGCACCAAATAGTTTTGTATATTTTATGAATGAAAAAAAGGGAATTTATACGTTAGAAATAGGAACGGGTGTTTTTTGTAAACTTCCAATTGAGGGACTTTTGACAGAAGGAATTATTGGACAAGCTTATCGGACAGGAAAAATGGTTGTAGTGGATAACTATAGTGCGTGGATGGATCGTTTAGCTGACACTCTGTTTGATGAGGTACATTATTTTGTCGTGGTTCCGTTAAAAAGCAAACAGAAAATGATTGGTGCAATAGGAGTTGCATTTTCTGAAATAAAACGGGTTCTTTCCGGGGATGAGCTTTCGTTGTTACAGCAATTTGCTGACCTTGCAGCACTGGCTTTAGGTAATGTGCTGCTGGTGGATTCTTTGTATAATGAGATTAAAGAGCGCAAGCAGGCAGAAAAAGAACGAAAACAGTCAGAAGAAAAATTTTTCAAATCGTTTCAGATGAGTCCGAGCGCTGTAGCAATTGCCCAGATGAATGGTATGTATACTGATGTAAATGAAAGCTTTTGTAAAAGTACAGGCTATACAAGGGAAGAACTGGTTAACAAGACAAGAAATCAGGTTGGTCTTTGGCTGCATAAGCAAGACCGGGATTTTTTACTCGATGAACTTAAAAAAAATGGGGAAGTTAACAATCTGGAAGCTTGGTTTCAATGTAAAGATGGCAGAAAATGCTGTGGGTTGATGTCAGCGCGAATTATTACAATTAACGGTAATCCTTGTATTATATCGATAACGAATGATATAACCGAGCTTAAAAAAATCGAAGAGAAATTGAAAGCATCAGAAGAAAAATTTTCCCAGGCATTTTATTTGAGTCCGGATATTATAACAATTACCCAACTGGATGGAACTTATGTGGATGTGAATGAAGGGTTTGTCCGTATAAGTGGTTTTTCTAAAGAAGAAACAATTGGGAAAAAATCGATAGAATTAGGATTTTGGCATGATCAATCGGCGCGTAAAAGCATGCTGGATTTACAAAAAAATTATGGTGAAATTCGCAATATGGAAGTGCCATTTCGCTGCAAAGACGGACATATTATATATGGACAATTATCGGCATGTATGCTGACCATCGAGGGAAAATCCTGCTATATGGTAGTGGTACGGGATATTACAGACCGGGTACGGTCGGAGGAAATGCGACGCCGGCAGGAAGAAATATTGATAACTAGTAAAAAAAAGCTGTCTTTAGCAGCCGGACTGGCAAACATAGCTCCATGGGAATATAATCCGGAAACAGAATTATTTGAATTTGATGATGAGTTTTATGCCATTTATGCTACAGACGTGACAAGAGAAGGCCGTTTTATGTCGGTAGATACGTACATCAAAGAATTTGTTCATCCGGAAGATGCTTGGATGTTTAAAAATGAGAAGAATTTTCTTACATCTGAAGGACAGATTAAAATCAGTGATATTGGGCATCGTATTATTCGTCGGGACGGTGCTGTACGAAATGTCCTTGTTCGACGTAGTGTTATCTGGAATGCTGCGGGAAAGACAATAAAGGCGTATGGGACAAATCAAGATGTTACGGATCTGGTAAAGGTGGAAGAAGAACGGCGAAAACAGGCAGAGACGATTAAGCATATGGCCTATTTTGATTCATTGACAGGTCTTGCAAACCGGCGTCATTTAAATGAATGGCTTAACAAAGAACTGGAACAAGCGCGGTGTGGAAAAGCATCGGGTGTTATTCTGTTTATTGATTTAGATGACTTAAAGATGGTTAACGACACATATGGACACTCTTATGGGGATAAAATTATTTGTACGGCAGGCGAAAGAATTGTTGAAGGAGTGGGCGAAACTGCCTTTGTGGCTCGTATTGGCGGAGATGAGTTTGTTGTAATTTTATCCGGTATGCATGAACGGACGAAAATTGAGGAAATTGCCAAAAAAATAAGTAAATCCTTAAGTAAGAAAAGAGAGATTCTTGGCAGACGTTTTCATATGACAGCAAGTATAGGTATTGCTTCCTATCCTGCCGATGGTGATACAACAGAAGAGCTTATGAAAAATGCTGATAATGCGATGTATGCAGTAAAAAGAGATAGTAAAAATGCCTGGCGTTTCTATAATGAAGAAATGCAGGTAGCCGCATATAAAAAAATACGGTTAACCAGTAGTTTGCGCTATGCGCTGGAACGAGAAGAACTTTCGATTGTGTATCAGCCCCAAATATGTACAACTCAAAAAAATGTGATTGGATTTGAAGCGCTTTTACGTTGGAATAGTTCTGAATATGGAATGATATCACCGATGCAGTTTATTCCACTTGCTGAACAATCCGGGCATATTCATAGCATTGGGAAGTGGGTGCTGCGGGAGGCTTGCCAATTTGCCCGGCGGCTGGCTGACCGGGGATGGCAGGAGATACGTGTAGCTGTAAATATATCATCGAAACAATTAGCCACAGATAATTTTATTGCGATGGTTCGCAGTGCTGTTCAAGATGCTGGTATAGAACCGCAGCAGCTTGAACTTGAAATCACTGAAAGCTTGCTCATACAGTCAATGGAGGATGCTACGGATAAGCTTAGGGAGCTTAAAAATTTTGGTGTGCAGTTATCATTAGATGACTTTGGTACAGGGTTTTCGTCCCTGACATATCTGCGAAGATTACCAGTTGAAACTCTCAAAATTGATAAGTCTTTTATTGATATGATTACAACGGATGCACAAGGGGCAAAAATTATTGGTGCTATTATAAGCATGGCACATACAATTAATATGAAGGTTGTAGCTGAGGGCGTAGAAACGCAGGAACAGTTGAACTACTTAACAGATAATGCATGTGATCTTATTCAGGGATATTTGTTTAGCCGACCTGTAGCCGAGGTGGAAGCTATTAAATTGCTATTGGATAAAGCGAAGGCAACGAAAGAGACCGTAAATGAAATTCTATAGGGAATAAGGAGGATGTATTCTTTTATTTTTATCAAAAGAGTACATCTTTTTTATAAAATAATGCTAACATTCAATTTGGAATAATAGCGAAAGCAAAAATCCTGCAATGAAAATTTTTTCAAGTTATTGTTTTTGTTGACATTTATATTGTTATATTGTAATATATAAATATAGAGATAAAGATGTTGAGAGAAGATGATATATATGGAAAATGATTTTGATAAATACAGTGAGATCGCTGAAATGCTGAAAGTGTTGTCTCATCCGGTCCGACTGTGTATTGTAAACGGTTTGATGGAAAATGGAGGATGCAATGTTTCTCACATGCAGGACTGTCTGCATACGCCGCAGTCAACGATTTCACAACACTTGCAGAAACTGCGAAGCGCTGGTATTGTTACAGGCACTCGTAATGGTTTGGAAATCAATTATACGGTATGTGATGAGCGGGTAAAAGCATTATTGCCTATCTTATTCAGTACAATTTGAGTTCTATAGACGAGAAATATTTTAAACAGATATTACATTTTTTTAATTTTATGGATACAAGTTTTAAATAGTAAAAAAGAATAATAGGAGGGTACTACGTATGAAAAAATATATTATAGTGGGCGGTGTAGCTGGTGGTGCTACCGCAGCAGCTCGTCTTAGACGATTGGATGAATCAGCTGAAATTATATTGTTTGAACGCGGTGAATATGTATCTTTTGCAAATTGTGGACTGCCGTATTATATTGGGGATACAATTAAAGATCGTGAGCGTTTGCTGGTTCAGACACCAGAAAAGTTAAATGGTCGTTTTCGTATTGACGTCAGGGTACGAAGTGATGTGACGTCAATCAACACAAGTGCTAAGAAGATTACGGTACGCTCGGCAGATCGCGGTGTTTATGAGGAAAACTACGATGCATTGCTTTTGGCACCGGGTGCACAGGCTTTAAAACCGCCTATTCCGGGGATTGACAGCCCAAAGATTGTTAGTTTGCGAAATATTCCGGACGCGGATACACTCAGACATTTTGCCGATACGGGTTTGCAAAGAGCTGTTGTAATTGGTGGCGGGTTTATTGGAGTTGAGATGGCAGAAAATCTGCGCCAACGCGGGATCGACGTTACGCTGGTTGAGGCTGCACCGCATATTTTAGCGCCGTTTGACACGGATATGGTAAAAATTGTAGAAAAAGAACTTCTGGAAAAAGGGGTAAAAATAATTCTGGGTGACGGTGTCAAAAAGTTCCTGGACGATGGAAGCGCCGTTGAAATCAGTCTTAGCAGTGGTAAAATAATCCGTGCGGACTTTGTTGTTTTGGCAATCGGTGTTCGGCCGGATACAAAGTTTTTGCAAAACAGCGGCATTGAACTTGGCGGGCGCGGCCATATTTTAGTAAATGAACATCTTCAGACAAACGCTGCAGATGTTTACGCTGTCGGCGATGCCGTTGAGGTTGTCGATATTGTTAGTGGCGGGAAAACCGCGGTTCCTTTGGCAGGTCCGGCTAATCGGCAGGGCAGGATTGCTGCTGATAATATCGCTGGAATCCCCAGCCAGTACAAAGGAGTACAGGGAACATCAATTCTGAAAGTATTTGATCTTACTGCCGCATCTACAGGAAGTAATGAACGTACCCTGCAAAAACAGCAGATGCCTTATAAGCTGGTTCGAATCAATCCCGAATCACATGCAGGGTACTATCCTGGTTCCAGGCAGATGACCTTGAAGCTTTTGTTTACTGAAGAAGGTCATATTTTAGGAGCACAAGCTATTGGCTACGAAGGCGTGGATAAACGCATTGATGTGATTGCCACAACGTTGCGCCTCGGTGGAACGGTATATGATCTTACAGAACTTGAACTGGCTTATGCGCCGCCGTTTTCTTCTGCTAAAGACCCGGTTAATATGGCAGGGTATGCTGCAGAAAATGTTTTGCGCGGACTGACGGATGTAGTTGCCTATACTGACTTGCAGGGAGAAATAG
The DNA here is from genome assembly GCA_041669965.1 of Selenomonadaceae bacterium. Classification (GTDB taxonomy): domain Bacteria; phylum Bacillota; class Negativicutes; order Selenomonadales; family Selenomonadaceae; genus UBA1792. Next base: position 7,323 of record JBAYAD010000027.1, on the reverse strand, counting down.
AAAAAGGTGCTATGCTGGTTGATGTGGGAACAGATTTGGAATATGAAAATGGACATTTAACGGGTGCAGTGAATTTTCCGTTGGATGATTTACGCACACGGCTGGTAGAACTGGATAAAAAAACAGCTTTAGTTGTTTATTGTAAGGTTGGACTTCGCGGCTATATTGCTGAACGAATATTAAAACAAAATGGGTTTTCTGTTAAAAATCTTATGGGCGGCTATACCGCCGCACGCCAGCAGCAATTCAATATAGATGAGCTTATGCCAGAGCCTGCAGTACTAAATAAAAAAGAAATAGTTAAAAAAGAAACAGCAGGTATTTTTGCTTTTGATGAAGAAATAGACCTTACCGGACTGTCCTGCCCGGGGCCGTTGATGAAGCTGAAACTGAAATTTGATACGTTGGAAGCGGGAAAAATTGTGAAGGCAGTCGCTTCGGATGCAGGATTCTTTAATGATAGTAAAGCCTGGTGCGAGCGTACTAATAACCTTTTGTTGAAACGTGAACAGGATAAAGGTCAGGTAAGTGTATGGATACAAAAAGGAATGGCAGCAAAGGCGACTGTACAAGCGGCACAAACAGCTGTCGGTGATATTCATAATATGAAGGACAATAAGACGATTGTCGTTTTCAGTGGAGATCTTGATAAAGCTATTGCTTCTTTTATTATTGCGAATGGCGCAGCAACAATGGATAAAAAAGTTACGATGTTTTTCACGTTTTGGGGGCTTAATATCTTGCGAAAATCAGAAAACGTGCCAGTTGAAAAGGGCTTCATTGAAAAAATGTTTGGCTGGATGATGCCACAGGGCAGCGAAAACCTAAAACTGTCAAATATGAATATGTTTGGTTTAGGAACAAAAATGATGCGTCAGGTGATGCGAAACAAAAACATCGACTCGCTGGAAAGTCTTATAAAGAGTGCGCAGGCGAATGGGATTGAAATGCTCGCTTGCCAGATGTCAATGGACGTTATGGGAATTAAGAAGGAAGAACTTATCGATGGCGTGCAAATCGCTGGTGTTGGTTCATACCTTAGTGCAGCAGAAGATTCCAATGTAAATTTGTTTATCTAATACATTTTAGGAGGAATAAAAAATGGCAGTTATTACAATTACGAAAGAAAATTTTGATAAAGAAGTACTTCAGGCAGATAAAACCGTATTGCTCGATTTTTGGGCTTCATGGTGTGGACCTTGTAAAATGGTTTCGCCAATTATCGATGAAATTGCTGCGGAAAATACGGATAGCCTGAAAGTGGGAAAAGTAAATATTGATGATCAGCCTTTTCTGGCAGATCGGTTCTCCGTAATGAGCATTCCGACGCTGCTGGTGTTTGAAAACGGAAAATTGAAGAACAGCACAGTCGGTGCAGTGCCAAAAAAAAATATTCTGGAATTGCTGCACAAGTAGAAGAAATGCACTAAAAGGTGGTACAATAAAAGAATAAATAAACAGCTGAAGAAAAGACATAAAAAGTACGATAGTAAAGAAAGGGCTATCGTACTTTTGCTTTATAGTGATATTGGTATAATTAGTTAGAAAATAGAATAAAAGCAGGCAAAGTTTTGAAGTTTGAGAGGATGATACATATGAGTCATAAATTTAATCCGGAAAACAAACAGAAGCTTGATAATCCAGAGCGCCGAAAACTTCTTCCACCGGAAGAAACCTTATGCAGACTGGGACTGGATGAAGGTACTGTTGTTGCTGATATTGGCTGTGGTATTGGTTATTTTACGTTGTCGGCAGCACGGATTGTCGGCAGACAGGGGAAGGTATTTGCGCTGGATCTTTTGACAGAAATGCTTGAAATTGTAAAAGAGAAAACCATAGAGCAGCATTTAACAAACGTAGAACTGGTCCAGGTAAAAGAGAATGATTTTGTATTGGCAGAAAAGACGATAGAGTATGCATTAGCTTGTCTTGTTGTGCATGAAACAGAAAATCCAACGGATTTTTTCCGGGAAGTGCACCGTATTTTGCAGCCGGGAGGAAGAGTGGCAATTATTGAGTGGATTAAACAAGAGAGCAAAATGGGGCCGCCGATTGATCATAGAGTAGACGATACAGCTTTAGAAGGTTTATTGCATCAATGCGGATATGCGAAAACAGAAAAGATCGAACTTAATAGTGAAATGTATGCAATACTAGCTGCAGTCTGATGTGCGGTTGTACAGGGCAAGGCTAGGATGGCTTTTGGCAAAAGATAAAGTGATAGAGATTGCAGTAGACAAAACTAGAGGAATACGATAAAATATGGGATGAGCAGAGGGAAACCTTTTGTCTTCTCAACGTGGACGATGAAGTACATGTGTATTTCAAAGTCCATTTTTACGTTGCATTGACTATATAATTGGGGGGAGAACAATGGATCTGAAAAAGAAATTAACGCTTACCTTTTCTTTGTTAATGGCAGTGTTATTGGTGTGTATTTCTTGTGGAGCATATTTCTATACGGAAAATATGTTAAAAACTCAGATAGAAAAAGGGGCAGAATCAGTAGCAGATGCTTCGACAAAAGATCTTGATGGCTGGCTTTCGGGAAAGGCCGCTGTTGTAAGGACAAAAGCGATGACGGTACAGGAGCTGGCTGGTGACGGAGCGGTTACGCTGCCTATGCTTTTAGGATTTGATAAGGCAGATAAGGATATCAGTGATTTGTATTTTGGTCAGGCGGCAGATGGTGTTATTATTGACGGAAAACGTTGGATACCGCCAGCTGATTTTGATTCGCGTACGCGATCCTGGTATAAGGACGCAATGGCGGCAAATGCACTTGTTTTTGGGGAACCTTATTTGGATGGCGTCACAAAAAAATTGGCCCTGCCGGTAGGGATGCCGATGAAGACCGCGACGGGAGATATCCGTGGTGTTTTGTCAGCAGACGTGCTTATGGATACAGTGTTTACTACCATAGCAAAGATTCGTCCTTTTGATGATAGTTTTGCTTTCTTGCTGAATAAATCGGGAACGATTCTTGCTTATCCGGAAGAAGCAAATCAAAACAAAAACATTAAAGACGTTGAAGCACTTAAACCAATTTATGAAGCATTAAAGGGGACAGAAACTCAGGATCAGGGGATTTCATCGTATACGATGAGTGGTAAGGAGTATCTGCTGGTTTTTGAGAAAGTACCATCAACACAATGGATGCTTGGGATTAATATACCAATGGCTGTGGCATATGCGCCTATGGTTACCTTGCGCTGGATATTTATTTTTGGCACTCTTTTTTCAATTTTTATTATAGTACTGGCAACATGGATTATTGCAAAACGCATGGCAAAGCCGTTGGAAATACTGAAGCAGCATGTGGAAAAAGTTGCAGAAGGGGATTTTACGCAAACGGTTGACATTACAGGAGAAGATGAAATTGCAGCACTTGCGTCGGGGTTCAATAAAATGCGGGATGCTTTGCGGGCTTTGATTAGTAAAGTGCAGGATAAATCGGAGCATATGGCAGCGGCCAGCGAAGAACTTACGGCAAGTGCACATCAGACTGCACTTGCAGCCAATCAGGTTGCAGGATCAATTACGAATGTGGCGGAAGGTGCTCATAAGCAGATGAAATCCGTAGAAGAAGCATCTTCTGTAGTAAATGAGATGAAAAACAATGTCGAGGGAATTGCATTGGATAGCGATAAAGCTGTAGTCGGTGCAAGACAGGCGGCGGAATATGCAAATCATGGCAGTCGTGATATAGACGTTATGGTTGATAATATGCAGGCGATTGAGACTTCTGTTCAGTCATCCGCGGCAGTTATCGGCAAACTGGGAACGCAGTCGAAGAAGATTGGTCAGATTACGGAAACAATTTCCGGTATTGCTGCACAAACCAACTTGCTGGCACTCAATGCTGCAATTGAGGCAGCACGGGCAGGAGAACAAGGACGCGGCTTTGCAGTAGTAGCGGAGGAAGTCAGAAAGCTGGCGGAAGAAGTTCAAAAAGCAGCACAGCTGATTTCGGAAGAAATTCTTACAGTGCAGAAAGATACGGAAGACGCTGTATCCTCAATGGCAGAAGGCAATGAGAAGGTTAAGGCCGGAGTTGAAAGTGTGCATATGGTTGGAGGTAATCTCAAATCGATTGTGCAGCTTGTGAGCCAAAGCAGTGAGGGAATGGAAACGATTCAGAAAGCTCTGCAGAAAATTGTTGAGGGCAGTCAGCATATTGATGCCTCAGTAAAAAATATTGATGCAATCAGTAAGGTCTCTACAGATGAGTCACAGATGGTATCGGCTGCAGCTGAAGAACAATTGGCTTCTATGGATGAGATTTCTTCGGCAAGTCAGAGCCTTGCACAGATGGCACAGGAATTGCAAGCTGCAATTTCAGTTTTTAAAATTTAAAGTGTCCGCCAGGTGTACGGAATGACATAATATAGAAAAATTAAATAGTTTTGCGGCTCGCAGTATTCTGCGAGCCGCTATTTACTATATAGATTTCTGGGAAATAAGTTAAAATGAATGCAATAGATGGGAAAAATACGTTATAGCAGTGAATTTTTTTTAAAAGGAGGATCATACGATGCTGTCGAAAAGATATTCAATAATACAATGCAGATAAGATTTTGCTTTGTTTGAATTGCTGCGGGGCGGTTAGCAGGAAAAATAACGCTTTAAAGGAGGGTGAAAAGAGTGGAAATAGAAAATCTGGTAAAGTATTGTACGGAATTAACACCTGCGGAAAATCAAGTTGCTTTATACATTTTACAGCATAAGGAAGCGGTGCAGCATTATACCATTCAACAACTTGCAGTAGAGACGTTTGTTTCAAAATCAGTTATTCATCGATTTTGCAAAAAAATAAATTTTGCTGGATTTAATGAGTTGAAAATTCAGCTGGCAAAGGAAGTGAGTATAGAAAAAAAATCCGAAGAAAAAATAGATGTCAATTTTCCTTTTAGCCCAAGTGACAGTCAGAGGATCATTGCGCAAAAATTGTTATGGCTGTACGAAGAAACAATACTGGATACACATAATTTTATTCGATTGGATGAATTGCGTAAAGTTGTATCCATCTTACATCAGGCAAAAATCATCGATATTTATACGCATGCACACAACATTAATATAGCAGAAAATTTTCAGGATAAAATGCTTTCAATCGGGCGTACTGTTAATTGTGAGGACTCATTTTATAATCAAAGGTGTCGGGTGATTGCCTCTGATCAAAATCATGTTGCGATTATCCTGTCCTATTCAGGTCAGGCCACATTTATTCCTCAGATAACAAAAGCTTTATATAAAAATGAGATTACGACCATACTAATTGGCAGAGCGGGTAATCATGCAATGTTGGATTATATAAAATACCGTTTGTACATTAGTGATAAAGAAAATTTACGCAAAAGAATATCACAGTTTTCTTCACATATTGCAATGCAGTACATACTGGATCTTATTTTTAGCTGCATTTTTAAAATAGACTATGAAAAGAATTTGGAATTTATCCAAAAGGGAATAGAAATTGTAGATGATCGTGCCATAGAAAACGAAACGTGAATAAGCGTGCATAGAAGAGTTTTTACAAAGCTTATTTTAAATACAAAGCGTATTTAAAATAAGCTTTTTTACAACAAATTTTTCTGATTGTTTCTAAAACTATCTGAATTTATGCAGATAAAATTAAATTATAGAGAGCATGGTTCCTATATGGTTCTGATTGATTGACAGTCAATTAGCCTGTGCATATACTAACACTATAGAAGCGGTTCCTTGATAAAAGACGAATAAAATTCGTTGTAACTGCTTTATAAATGTTTTAGCAATAAGATTGTTTTGATAGAAACGATTGACAGGAGGAAATGAAATGCAGAATTCAATTAAAGTTGTTACGATTGGCGGCGGCAGCAGCTATACACCGGAATTGATGGAAGGGTTTATAAAAAGATATAAAGAATTTCCGGTAAATGAGATTTGGTTGGTTGATATAGAAGAAGGCAGAGAAAAGCTTGAAATTGTGGGATCTTTGGCGCAGCGTATGTGGGATGCATCTCCTTATAAAGTTAAGATTCATTTGACGCTGGATCGAAGAGAAGCACTGAAAAATGCAACGTTTGTTACGACACAATTTCGTGTCGGTTTATTAGAGGCTCGAATTAAAGATGAACGAATTCCTCTTTTGCATGGAATGCTGGGACAGGAAACAAATGGCGCAGGTGGTATATTTAAAGCTTTTAGAACAATTCCTGTTATAAAAGAGATTATTAACGATATGAGAGAATTATGCCCGGATGCATGGCTAATTAATTTTACAAATCCAAGTGGAATCATTACAGAAGCAGCTATTAAACATTTTGGCTGGAAAAAATGTATTGGGTTATGTAATGTGGCAGAAATAGCTATGATGAATGAGCCCGGAGTCATTGGACTGAAGCGGAAAGACTTGCGTTATCAGTTTGCCGGACTCAATCATTTTCATTGGCATAAGGTTTTTGATAAAAAAGGAAATAATATTACAGAAAAATTCATTGCACATATTAATGAAAAAAATGGAGGAACACCGGCAAACATTTATCGGGCAGAATTTCCTCTGGAACTATTGTATTCGATGAAATTGCTGCCTTGTGGATATCACCGTTACTATTATATGGAAAAAGAAATGCTGCAGCATAGTATCGAAGAGTTTAAGCAGGGTGGAACGCGGGCCGAACAGGTAAAGCAGGTTGAGAAAGATTTATTTGAACTTTATAAAAACGAAAAATTGACTTCAAAACCAGAACAACTGCAAAAACGCGGAGGCGCTTATTATAGTGATGCGGCTTGTGAATGCATTAGTGCAATCCACAGTGATCGTGGGAAAGTTATGGTTGTAAGTACGACGAATAATGGTTCTATACCTTGTTTGGCAACAGATTCAATTGTAGAAGTTTCGAGTATTATATCAGCGAAAGGTGCAGAACCAATTGCATGGGGAGAAATGCGCCCGCAAGAAAGAGGCTGGCTGCAGATGATGAAGGCAATGGAAGAATGTGTAATACAAGCTGCGATTACCGGAGACTATGGTATGGCTCTGGAAGCATTTACGTTAAATCCTTTGGTGCAAAATGGAATCGAAGGAAAAAGAGTTCTGGATGAGTTGTTTGTTGCACATGAGAAATATTTGCCACAGTTTGCAGAAAAAATTGATGAATTAAAAAAGCAAGGCGTTGGTACAACAGATCCAATTGTTGTAGATTTAATGAAAAACGGACATTGAAGTAATTCAATGATTTTTACTTTTAGCGCAAAATGTTTTAAGCGAAAAAGGAGAAATGCTATGAAAAAGTTCACGATTGTTATTATTGGCGGAGCAAGTACGTATACACCTGGAAT
>JBAYAD010000026.1:0-17263 GCA_041669965.1 Selenomonadaceae bacterium | reverse complement strand
TTGAGGCTGCCAGAGCAGGTGAGGCCGGACTTGGTTTTGGTGTTGTTGCACAGGAGATTCGCAAGCTTTCAGATGATTCAAAACAAACCGTGGGAAAAATAAAAGAGTTTACCATGTTAATTCGTAAATCTGTCGATGGAACTGTTTCTATGGGCAACGAAACATTGTCAACTGTAGAGCAGCAGGCTGCAGCTATTGAAGAAGTAACGGCCAGTGTTGAAGAAATCAGCAGTATGTCACAGCAATTAACGAACTTGGCGAGTTTAAAATAAACCGGAAGAAAGAGATGAATCTATATGGCAAACACTCAATTGGTTGTATTTGAATTAGCCGGAAATGAATATGGTTTTGATGCTTTTACAGTAAATGGAATCTTACGGGCAAAAAAATTCAACATCCAAAAGGTACCAGGGCTGCCTCTCTATATTGAAGGCGTTATTCAACTCAGAGGGAAAGTAAGTTACATTTTTAATTTAAAAACGAAATTAGGTATTGAAGATAAAGACATTTGTGATGAGAGCAAATTTATTATGATCAATATAGGTGAAAATGTTGCCGGGTGTATTGTTGATGAAGTTACAGATATTGTAAGTTTTGATACAACGGATATTCAACTGCCTCCAGCTTTTGCCCAAAAAGATGCAATGTCTTATATGAAAGGAATCGGTAGAATTGAAGATCGTCTGGTGGTTTTGCTAAATCCGGAAAAAGTTATCTGTCTGGCAGAATGTTTTAATATCAATAAAATAAATGATGCTGTTTCATCTCTTACCGCAACAAATGCCTCCTCCGTTTAAAAATGAAACTCTTTGATTATTTTGTATAAAAACCGGTAAATGAGACCAAGTACAAGGTATCAGTTTTAGTTTATAGATTTTATATTTATAAAGCAACGTAAAAAGCAAATTTCAGTATGATCTTTGCTTTTATTATGTGTCCTTCTTATGATTTATCACTTTATAATGAGTAACTGTTTTTACAGAAAGAACCATACAGCCCCTGACAGGTGCACAAAAAACAATCCCCGAACTTTAAAAAGTTCGGGGATAAATCATAAAATCTATATCCTATCTGATATGCGCTGCATGTTTATTGGAACTATACGTCAACTATATAACAAAACAGACAATCTATAACTTCTTTTAGCAAACCATAGATTGTCTGTTTTTTAGCGCGTCTTTTTTCTTCAATTCCCCTGTTGCTTTCTGCCTTATGCATCCAGTCGTTTTGTCACAACAAACTTCATTGGTTTTGTTATGGGCTGATCAGCATGGAAACCAAGTTTCTGATAGAGCGGATAACCATCCGGAGTTGCAGTGAGATCAACCGAGTCGACCCCTTTGCTATGTGCATCTGCTAAAAGCATCTGCATAAGTTTCTCCGCAATTCCCTGACGGCGATAGGCTGGCTTGGTATACACATTCAGCACCGTAGCTGTTTTACCATTCATAAAGGAAGGCCGGGCTGGTTTTTCTATTACAAGCAGTAGTGCTATCGAAACAATTTCAGATGGCTTCACTGTAGCAACATATGCATGAATGCTTTTCGTAAGATGCTTCGTAAAATATAGCGTTAACTTTGGAATAAGATGCTCTGTATAGCTGACTGACAGTCCCTTATGATGCTCATGTAGATAATCAATTCTTCTCTGGACAATTTCCGCAATATCTTTTTTCTTTGCAAGTCGATATTCCATATCTCCACCACCTATTCTATAAAATTTCAGTTGCAAGCCATAATATTCTCCGGCACACACCTGCCTCTCTTTTACCATAAACAAAGACAATTGATCTATGTTTCTTTCTATTATATATTGTCTTGTACCCAAATACTATATTTTCATGCATATCTGCTTTAAAATATAGGTAATTAAATTAATTTTTATTTTGCATAGAATTTTTGTTTTTTCTAAAGTTTAGCAGCTTGATAAAATGAGAATTTTCACTTTTCCTAATTGCGAAATTTGTTTTTTCATTCAAAAATAAATAATATTTAGTTATTAATAATTATTATTTTTAAAAAATACATTATGTGCTTTTATGTTTCCAATATTTATACTATAATATAAGAGTCCTATAAGATATTATACAAACATAAACATAGAAAGAAGGGTTTTTATGAAAGGGACTGTTGTTGCAACTTGGATTGAAACCTCCAAAAAGCTTTGGAGTGAATCAACCGTCAACACTGTTATGGAAAAAACAGGCTGGCAGCCGGATCGTCTGTTTTTGCCATTGGAAGATATTGAAGACAGTAAAATAGAACAATTTATCAAAGGCCTTAGTCAAGCAACTAATATTCCGACCAAAAAAATCTGGTACGAAATTGGCCGGGACAATATTATCTCATTTTCTAATGCGTATCCATCATTTTTCAAAGGAAAAACTTTATACACCTTTTTAGCATCAATGTATGATGTTCATGTTGAAGTCGTAAAAAAAATTGCCGGAGCCAAACCACCAAAACTTATTATGACTCCGCTATCGGAATATGATGCTTTTTTCTCCTACGATTCACAGCGTGGTCTGCTTGATTACTTTAAAGGTCTTTTAACAGGAACTTCTGAACATTTCCATGAGGAACTGCATATGGAAATTCTGGAAGAAACAACGACACATTTAAAGCTTAAACTGCATTTTGCAAAACCTATTCTGCGGGAAAAGACATTTTATCTTAACAAACTTTTTGGTTTTACTGGATCACTTGCAGCCAAAATCGGAATTTTATCTTTTATAATAAGCCTTATTCCAACATTTATTTTTTCTCTTTTTACAGATTCAGCCAAAGTTTTTTTATTGCCATTTTTAAATGCTTTCTGTGTTTGGCTGGCTGCAGCTTTTTTGCTTCGACCTATGAACACTATAAAAAAAGAACTTACATCTTTAATTGAATATCAATATTTTGATGATCTGACCTTGCACTCCAAAGATGAATTTGAAGAACTCGCACAAAAAATCCAAACTTATAAGAAACGTATCAAAGCTGAATTCACCGGATTCAGAGGCACAAGCGATGAACTCACGCATTATGGTTCAGATTTTAATCATTTAGCTGAAAATATGGGTAAAACTTCCGATGAAATTGTAACGGTTATTAATGAGGTTGCTGTGGCTGCTACAAGCGGTGCCGAAAATACGAGCTCCGTTGCTGGCTTTTTAAACCAAAACATGGAAGCGTTGCAAACTGTAGTAACAGCGCAGGTCAAAAACAATGATAATCTGATTCATGCTGTTGATAATATTGATAACGGCTTTCTTAATGTCCGGTCTTCAAGTCAAACTTTAAATAAAAGCATGGAAAAATTTAAAATTGTACAACAGTCGGCAGAATCATTGCGTGATGAAACCGAAAAGATCATTGCAATTACGGCATTAGTAACGCAGATTGCTGCAAGAACAAACCTTCTTGCCTTCAATGCTGCAATTGAAGCCGCTAGTGCAGGCGAACAGGGGCGCGGCTTTGCCGTGGTAGCAGAAGAAATCCGCACCCTTGCTGAACAATCACACAATCAGGCTGCTGTCATCTCCAACGATATCCAAAACATCACCAAAATCATTAATGAAGTTGTCTCCTCTGTCAGTCTGGAATATGAGGTCTTAGGCCAGGAAAGCACTCAGCTGATTCAGGTTGTAGAAAACAATTCGCAGCATGTAGAAAATATACGAGGTGTATCTTTAAGTATCAGCCAAATCATCGACCGTCTGCGTCAGGAAATGGAAAATATGAACCATGTTTTTGAAAAGGTGGAATCGATTGCCGCTATGTCGGAAGAGAACTCAGCTGCAGCACAGGAAGTAAATGCGACAGTTCATATACATAACGAAAAACTACAAGATATGATGGACAAAATCCAACATTTCAAAAAAATCTCTTCTGCATTTTCCAAAGAATTAAGTACGTATAAAATTTAAATTTTTTTAAAGAAGTACTTCCTATAAGTAACATCTGCTTTTGAAATCAAAAAAACCGCTATAACAGCGGTTTTTTTTGATTTCAGGACGATTTTATCTACTGGCAGGAGCTTTCTCTACCAAAAAGGCCGCCTCTGTTATACGTAAAACATATTAACAAACCTTTTTGCAGACTCAGTTGTTTAAGAATATTTTATTTACATCCGCAACAATGACAGGTTCAATAAGTCGGTTAGCAGCCATATCCGACATGATTTTTATCGCCTTGCTATGATTCATGCCTTTGCGGTATGGACGGTCTTCTGTTAATGCCTGATAAATATCCAAGCACCCCATTAGCCGTGAATTAAAGTCGAGTTCTCTGGCGGTTTTTCCATATGGATACCCTGCTCCGTTTAACTTTTCATGATGATTGGCGGCCCATTCTGTAATGTCCTGAAATCCGTCAATCTGTGATAAGACTTTCCTTGTATAATATGTGTGTGATTGAATCTGTGCTATTTCGTCTTCGTTTAACGCACGGTTTGCTTCTAAAATAGTATTAGGAATTAATAACTTTCCCAAATCATGTAAGTCAGCGGCAATAACTAATTTCGTCCGTTGTTCATCACTATATGCATAAAACTTAGCCATAATATCAGCTTTTTCAGCTAGTCCCCGTGAATGCCGCTCTGTAAACTTTGATTTTGCATCAATAATATTTGAAAGAACTTCTGTTATTTCCCGAATTTCTGCATAAGATAAATTGATAACTCGTGGCGGTAAACTTTTTTGTACACAGTCATCAATATTTTTATTGTCTTGGTCTAAACGATAACTTACAGGCTGCATAATCGAAAAAAAACCATCGCAGATTTCTTCCGAATATTCTTTTCCCCGAATTTTCATTATATGAGAAACAGCCTCATCTTTATACGCTCCATACAGCTTAGCTGCATTGAAATGTGTATCTATGTAATCAGCAAACCCGATAATCTGAGCTTTCAGCGGTATATCATTCCCTGCTATATGGAAAAACCCCGTGCCATTTAATTTTTCATGATGATACAAAATAATATTTTTTTCATCCTTTATTAATGGATACTTTTTAATATTATGCTCTCCGACAATACAATGCCCCTTTATTATTTCATAATTCGTTAAACCTGGTTGTATTTTTTTCTGCGACATAAATTCACCAAGGCCATTATCATGAAGAATTGCCAAAGCAATAAGATCAAACAGATCATCTTGATTAAATCCCAGCTTCCTGCCTATAAGCCCCGCATTGTAGGCAACTCTTTTCCCATGATTCAGTTCTACACCAAAAACATCATGTTCTACATAATCCAGCGCAAATGATATCGCCGATAAAAAATGATTAAGACAAAATTCCATAAGGTTCCCTTCTTGAAATCTATCAAACTGATAAATTTTATGTGTATATTTTTTGCAGTGTTATATTCTCTTCTATGTTGTATTATATACAAAAATCTTCATAAAGCCAAATGAATTAGCGGCTATACTTATTACAATGTATTTTTTATTAGCGATTTTGCTAAAAACAGAAAGATCACAATCCTGTTTCAGCTAACTTTACACCTTAATTTAATTTAATTTATTTTACTTGACAATATTTATATTATTTGATATAACTTAATAATTAGGTACCTAATCAAATGAGGTGATCAAATGCGCAACGAACGGCTCCATGAACTACATATTTTATTTCATCAAATGCGAAATCTGCGTGAACGATTTTTTTATCAGGCAAATGAGGGACTGGGACTTCCCCTTGGCCAAAGTCAGGTAGTACGCTGTCTATCACATCATCCAGACATCTCACAACATGAACTGGCCGATATGCTGCATATTCGGCCAGGCTCTTTAAGTGAACTCTTGGGCAAACTAGAAAAAGGTGATTATCTTACACGCGTAAAGCAAACAGAAGATCGAAGAATTGTTTGCATCCATCTAACGGAAAAAGGCCGTGACATTTCACAGAAACATCATGCAATGCATATGGCTTTTATCGAAAAAATGTTTATGGTCCTTCCGGACAAAGACGTTGATACGTTATATCTGCTATTAAACAAACTAGTTACCTCATGGCAGGAAGACTTTGATGAACCACCACAAAAACCGTGTCGAAAAAACGCTGCAAAATAATCTTTTGTTAAAAAGAACAAAAATACGAATTAAAAACAGCTATTAAAAAAGAAAGAAGGATTTTGATGAAAAAACATTACTTATATTTTTTATCCGGAGCACACCTTTGTTGTGACATAAACTCCGGCGCTTTACCAGCTTTATTGCCATTTTTTATATTATATTACGGAATGGATTACAAAGCAGCGGCCGGCCTGATGTTTGCCGCCAGTTTTTTATCTTCTATCGTGCAACCACTTTTTGGCTATTTAGCAGACAAAGTATCTCGTCCCTGGTTTATGGCCTTTGGTGTGCTTTTGAGCGGAGTTTCTCTTGGAGCTACAGGGTTTATGACCGATTATTGGGCCATTTTTGCTGCTGTTACCTGCATGGGAATTGGCAGCTCTATTTTTCATCCGGAAGCTGCCCGGTTTGTAAATCATGTTTCCGGCGAACAAAAAGGCTTTGGTATGAGCATTTTTTCCGTAGGTGGAAATGGAGGCTTTGGTCTTGGTCCACTGCTGGCCGTTGCCGTCGTCTCATTTTTTAACATGAAGGGCCTTGCTTTATTTGCCATTATTGCCTTATTTGTAAGTATTGCACTTTTTTTCCTTGTCCCGCACATAAAGGAAATGATTGATACTATTCCGCAAAAAGATAGTGCAAGGCCATCTGGAACTGCTGTCGCAGGGAAAAATGACTGGCATGCTTTTTCCCGGCTTACGTGCGTTATTATTTGCCGCTCAATTAGTTTTTGTGCCATTTCAAGTTTTTTACCGTTGTATTGCATACATATTCTGATGCAGAGCAATGCTGCTGGCAGTTCAACGCTTACCATTTTATCTTTGATTGGTGTCGTCACTACGCTAATTGGAGGAATGCTTGCTGATCGGTTTGGCTATATCCGCATTATAAAATACTGTATGCTGACACTTGTTTTCCTTTTTGCTGGTATTGCCGCAACACACAGTATTTTAATTGTATATGCATTGCTTATTCCAATTGGTTTTGCTATGTACGCCTCCTACAGTTCTTTCGTTGTACTGGGACAAACTTATCTGGCAAAAAACATTGGATTTGCTTCCGGCGTTACGCTGGGTCTTTCATTTAGTGTCGGTGGGATTGTTGTTCCTTTACTCGGGTGGGTTGCCGACAATTATGGATTGCCTGACGTCATGTATATTATTGTAGCTATTACGGCACTGGGGGCCATTGCAACCTTCTTTTTGCCTGCTGTTACAAAAAAAGGCTCTCTACAGCCTGCCTCTTCTAATTCTCTCACATAAAGCTCTTGATATCTTTATTCTAAAAATTCATCTGTAAAAAAAGTCCAAAACAAATAAGCGTTCTATGTTAAACTCTAACATAGAACGCTTATTTGTTTACATGATCTGAAACGATAGACTTACAAGTAAAGCAAGTCGCTATAATTTATATACAATTGCCTATTCATTTAAAATAGTAATTTGATCCCGTCCACGTCTTTTAGATTGATACATTGCTTTATCCGCCAAACGAATAAAATCAAGAACCTTTAAATTATCTTTTGGAATGACTGATGTTATACCTACACTCACTGTAATATGGGCAAACGGTAAGGCCTCTGCCTGCCGTATAGATAAAGCATCTATATTGCTTCGAACATACTGCGCAACCTGTATTGCCCCATCCAGCCTTGTACAGGGTAATATGATCACAAATTCTTCGCCGCCATACCGTGCAGCTAAATCATGTGTATGATGTATTGATTTTTTTAAAGCTTTTGCTATTTTATTCAGGCAGACATCACCAGCAACATGTCCATAAAAGTCATTGTATTCTTTAAAAAAATCAATATCAAGAAACAGCAGGGAAATACACATTGCTTTTGTATAAGCCATTTTCCATTCCTGCTTTATTACTTTATAAAAATAGCGTCGATTAGGAAGTTTTGTTAATTCATCAAAAAGAGACTGTCTTTTCAGCTTATCATAATGTTTTTTTAAAGAAATATAATTTTTTAATCGTGCTTTCAACAGCAATGGTTCAATTGGTTTAATCATATAATCGATAGCACCTAAAGAAAAACCAACTAACTGATTTTGGATTTCTTTTTGATCAGATAAAAAAATCACTGGTATATCCTGCCAATGATCATTTTTTTTCATTTGCCGGCACAAATTATATCCATTGCTATCCGGTAAAGAACTATCAATTAAAACCAAATCAATTGCCTTTGTTGAAAGCACTTCAATTGCTTCATGTCCGGACATCGCACACTCCACCCGATATTCCGGACTCAAAACATCATATATCAAATTTAAAACAAGTGCTGAACTATCTGCAATAAGAACATGACCCGAGGTATTTACTTTTTCCATAAATCACCTATCACCTTTAAATACACTTGGCATCTTTTCCAAGATCAATGATTCATATAACGCATCAAAATTATTTTACTTATGCTTTATTATTTTATAAATCTGTTTTTTCTCTGCAATAAATAACTTTATTTTACGCAGACTTTTCCCTATATATTTTATCAAAAGATCTTATCAAATCTAACACATACGACAAAAAAGACGATATTGTTTTTACCGTACATTTAAATAGAATTAATATTTAGATTTATTATAATCTTTATTGTATTCTCCACGCGGTGTCTTGACTAACATGCCAAATTCAAAAGCCATTGCTACAATCTCTTTAATTTTTTTGTCGTTTGTCTGTCCTTTGCGAATTACCGTTATAAGTTGACGACTCATTTCTTCTACATTATTCATTACATCCGCCCCCTTTGTTCGCTAAGGACAGTATAATATTTATTTTTGTTCTTGTCAATACAAATAGGACCCAGGTAGTAGGTCTTTTTGTCCTTGACTGACATTTTCTTAGATGCTATTATTATTAAAAAGGTAGGGATAGTTATGAAAATTAATAAACGTATTCAATATTTTAGGAAAAAAATCAAAAAATTGACACAAGCTGAATTTTCAAAACAAATTCACATGAGTCGTTCAAATTTAGCCAGTATTGAAGTAGGGAGTATTAATGTCACCGACCGGGTAATTGCTAACATTTGTGACACTTTTGCCATTAATGAACATTGGCTGCGATCCGGAGAAGGAGAAATCACCCGCTCTTCAACTGCAGATATATTTAAACAACTTAGAAATGAATTCCACCTCAATAAGCGGGAACAGGAAATTTTGAGTGTTTACTTGAAATTTGATGAAGCTCAGAGAAACATGGTTTTAGATTTCATTACTACTTTTTCGATCCAGTTAGTTGCCATGCAGCAAAAACCACAATAATTTTTTACTTCCTATTAGAATAAATGTACAACGTCTAAAAATTGCTTTAACTAAAAATCTTAGCGGCAGTTATCGTTTTACTATCAAACAAAAACCAGTATAAAATGTACTATAAATTCAATGCAAAAACCTCCGTGAAAACTCGCAGAGGTTTTTGTATTAACTTTTTCCATTTCTCCCCTACCACCTTCAAAGCAACTATAGTATAATAAATACCATATGCAACAATTAGAGGAGCATCATTTTTATGGATGACATTACCTGGAGAAAAAGAATCGAACATCGGGCACGCACCCGCCGCATACAGGATTTTTGCATTATTGCTTTATTTTCTATTTTGCTTGGTGCATGGGCCTGGTATTTTTTTGTTTATATACGCACACCAGAGTACGCACTGCATCAAGTACAAAATGCCATTGAAAGTAAAAATGAAAAAGTCTTTCATCAATATGTCAACGTTGATCTGTTGACCTCAATGGCCTACGACGATCTTACCGTCGATCTTTTTTCCTATGATAAATCACTTACGACACAGGAAAAATCGCTTTTTGAAAGATTTTACGTACTTGTCAAACCACAAATTACAAACGGCATTGTTCTTACGATTGATACCTGTATTCGTACAGGTAAAGAGGAAGAGCTTTCTGGTACAGATATTCTCAAGGGCCGTCAGCTTGGTATTGACTTTGAACATTTTCTCGAGCGCACCCGGCTGCGTCATACAACGTTTGTAAAAATCGGTACTATTGACAAATCCGGTACAACGGCAATTGCTGATATCGATGTCATGGAAGAATACACACAGACGCCTTTTACTCTGCAAGTCTGCCTGAATCAAACCTCTTCCGGCGGCTGGCAAATTTCTTATATCAAGAACTACAAAGACTATCTTGATAAAGTGAATCCATTAATCAATGGCGATATTGCTGACTATATATCTGCTACACAATCTATTGTCGATCGATATAACAATCTTTTTCTAAAGCAAAAAGCTGCTTTTGCCACACTTGTTAAAACGGAAAAAAGTTCCTTTAATGATACACAGCGTGAATCAATTTATAACTTTATTCATAACGAAGTCATTCCCGCCAACCAGAAACGTGCTGATGAGCTTGCTGCTATGGATGTATCCGGCGGAGCCCGTTATCTTGCTTCACTTCGCCAAAAATCTGCAGAACTCACCATTTCAGCCTGGGAACATTTTGCGCTTGGCATTCGTAAGAATAATAACAATGAACTTCAAACAGCAGAAACGCTTCATAAAAGAACGCTTGAAACGGATCAGCGAATTTCTAATATTATCAAGCATACAGCAATTAGTAAATTTGTCCCAAATATTTCATAAGCTTCTTCCTTATTGAAAAAGGCTTGAAACATTGGGGTGAAAAGAGGTAAAATAAGGTTAAGAATATTTTATCAATTCATCCCAAAGGAAGGTGCATATATGAATACAGCAAATAAACCTATAAAAAATATCATCGCTCCATTTTCGGGGAAGATCGTCGATCTTTCAAAAGTTCCTGATCCCGTCTTTTCAGAAAAGCTTACTGGTGACGGTATTGCAATTCTCGCAACTGGCACAGAGGTTCTTGCACCGTGTGATGGCCGCATCACACTTTTTTTTGAAACAAAACACGCTTTTGCCATAACGACAGAGGCAGGTGTGCAGATACTTGTTCATCTGGGACTTGATACAGTAATTCTTAACGGTGAAGGTATTACTGCATTACATAAAACCGGTGATATCGTTAAAGTCGGCACTCCGATTCTGCAGTTTGATCGTTCTTTTTTGCAAAAGAAAAAAATTAATCTTATATCTCCAGTTCTTATTGTCAACTATGAAACCGTCCACGATATGCACTCAAATTTAGTTGGCACCTGCGTTGAAGCCGGTTTCGATACCGTCCTGCAATATGCCATATGATTTTTTTACAAAGATAAAAGGAGAGCAACACCACTTTCAGGTGAATTGCTCTCCTTTTATAATATGAGACTATCAACTATTGTTGTTATAAATAAAATCAACAACACTTTTTATCGGCGAAGGATTCCCATATGATTTAGCCTCAAGCGGCTGATCCGAGCTGTATAACTTTTCCTTTGTATCATACCGGAACTCGCTAAGCTTCAGTATCTGATACGTTGAAGCTGCACGGTTAAAATGCATTTGATAAATATACCATCGATTGCGTGCTGGTATAATAATCCCAACAGATGCTTCTGCTTCAGTATCACTTATAATGTTAACGGAATTCACATCAACATAATAACCTACATCATCAACTGCATCGACAAATCTCATATCCACCGCTGCAGCAAAACACACGGAAGAAACCAGCAACAAAACCATACATAAAGCAGGTACTATCTTCTGCATCTTATATCAATCTCTTTCCACAAAAACAAAGACTGCATCCTGCAGTCTTCATTACAAATTAGCAAATCACTTTATCCTATCAGAAATAATTATATGCAAAATGACCAAATAAGTCAATGATTTATACCAAACACGCGATATAGACTCTTTTACAAGTCTGTATTGCGCGTTCTTCCGCCTTATTTCTTATATCCCGTCGCAAAATCAACAATATTTTTTAGTGAATCACCTTTAAGAAAAGCTGCAATATTATCAGCAGCAATATGAACGATATTATCCAGTGTTGCTGCAAGATGATATTGTCCGGAAATGTGTGGCGTGATGTAGATACCCGGAATTTTCCACATACGATGATCCGGTGGCAGCGGCTCCGGATCTGTGACATCTACTGCAGCTCCTGCCAAATGCCCATTAAGAACAGCATCACAAAGTGCATCAGTCACAACAGCTGTACCACGACCAATATTAACAAAGTACGCTCCCTGTTTCATACAGGCAAATTTTTTTGCATCCATAAGCTGATACGTTGCTGCCGTTCCCGGCAGACTTGCTGCAACAACATCGGCACGTGCCAGACAAGTATCAAGCTCATCCATCGTTGCAATTTCATCAACATAGTCCGGTTTTGCTGCTTGGCGACGACGTATCCCAATAACATGTGCTGCACCAAGTGCCTTAACCTTACGTGCAAACTTGCCACCGATATCACCCATACCCAGAATAAGTACTGTCGAACCATCAATTGACGCAACGGGTCCTGCATCTTTCCACTCTGCCCGTTTTTGCTGGTCGTAGTAAAGGTAGAGTTTTTTCTGCATTGCCATAAGTGCTGCCAGCATATGCTCCGACAATGCAAGTCCATAGGCTCCAGTTGCATTTGTAAGCTGTGTTTCCTGCCGCAGAACTCCTGGTTTACAATATGCATCCGCCCCCGCACTATTTAGCTGTAACCATTTCAGCTTCGGCGCATACGGCAAAAGCTCTGCTTTCACATTACCAATAATGATATCAACATCCTGAATCATATCTGCTGTCACAGTCGCTGTCGGAGCATATAAAATCTCCTGCCCCTTTGCCCTTTCTTCCAGCCATTTCTTATGCCTGTCATTCACAGGTAAACCAACAAGTATCTTCATTCTATTGCACTCCTTTATTTTAAAAGTAACTCGGTATGATCTTATAGATGATATGATCGATAAGACTCTCATCACAGCTTACAGCTACCCGGTCAGCTGCTTTCTTCGTCTCCGCATCAGCATTCGCCGGAGCAATCCCGCAGTCAGCCCGACGCAGCATTTCATTATCATTGGGAAAATCACCTGCTGCTACAACAAACCGGCCTTTATTCACTGGAAGATTACGCAGTACTTCCAACATGTCACCTTTTGATACATTTTTGCCAACAAACTCAAGATAAACTGGCGAAGAATAAAAACTCGTCGACACCTTATCGATACCTTGTTTCGCTGCCAACTCTGTTACTTCCTGCAAAACCTTTTGTTCTGCACAAACAAAAAATTTCAGCCAGTCCCTGTCCATCACTTTTATAAGTTCTACATGCTCATACTCATGAAACTCATCAACAAGCCGGGGATCATCATATTGGGGCTCACTCACAATATAGCAGTTTTCTTCTGTATAAACCTCAATGCAGGCCTGTGGAAAAAGCCGCAGACATTCTGCCGCAAAATGACGCCAAATTTCTCCATCCAGACTGCACTTTTCCATAAGAATTTCTTTTCCCCAGTCGTAGAGCATTGACCCATTATAAAAAATGCAAGGCGTATTTACTGTAATCCCCTGCATAAACTGCGAGCCATTTGATGGTGTACGCCCTGTCGCAATCGCAAAATTTCCTCCTGCATCCGTAAAGGCGGCAATTGCTTGCTTATTTTTTTTTGAAATCTTGTTATCTGTCCCAATAAGCGTACCATCCATATCGCTTACAAGTAAAAAATCCTTATAGCTTTTCATCTGTGTTTACATCCTCTCTTTGTATGATTCCACTTACATGGCTCATGAATTTTTTAGGTGATACATGCATCTGTTTTTTAAATACCAGACAAAAATTTTTATAGTCCCCAAACCCCGCCATTTCTGCCACCTCATAGATGCGATACGTTCCTGTTGCCAGCAGTTGTGCTGCTTTTTGTATTCGATATTTTGTCAAAATCTCACCAAACGTCTGCGAAGTACTTTCCTTGAACTTGCGGCTTAAATAGCTGGGGCTTACTGCAAGCTCATCGGCAATTGCTTCAATACTGATTTTTTCCCGATACGAATCACGTACCTTACAAAGAGCCTGCCGCACATAGGTATTCATAAGCTTTTCATCTTTTAAATATGCATTCCAGTCAACAATTTCAGCTTGAACAGAATCCCATGCCAAATCATCCTTCTCGGCTTTTGCCTGCTTTAGTTTTTTAATCACTTTTTCAAGTGCATCTTCATCTACCGGCTTAAGTAAATAGTCCACAGCCTGCAGCTTGACTGCCTGCCTGGCATACTCAAAGTCAGCATAGCTTGTAATAAAAATTGTCTGAAAAGACCACTCTGATTGTGTTCTTGCCGCTGTTATCATCTCAATACCATCCATTTTTGGCATACGAATATCTGTAAGCACAAGATCCGGCCGTTCCTGCTCTATAAGTGCCAGTCCGCTTTCACCATCCGATGCATCGCCCACAACCATACAGCCCATGGCCATCCAGTCAATCGTACAGACAAGCCCACGCCGGATAATATCTTCATCTTCTACAATCACAATGCGCAGCATCCTGTTACATCTCCTTATACTTTTCTTCAATATCTACTGGCAGCAAGATCTCAATGCAGGTTCCCAGCCCTTCGCGGCTTGTAATTTTTAAACCATACAAGGCACCATAAAGCAGCTGTATACGACGATGGATATTATAGATTCCCATATGCATTGTTTCATTTCCCCTTTTATCCAGCATTATCTGCAGTTCATGCAGTTCTTTTTTATTGATGCCCAGTCCGTTATCCTGTATCGACAGGCTCAGCATAGTTCCCTCTATTGTAATCCGTGTTTTTATTTTGATATTGCCTTCGCTGTCCGCACCATATTTCATGGCATTTTCAATAATCGGCTGCAAAAGCAGCTTAGGTATACGGCACAGCTTTGCTGCTGCATCGACGTCCTGATCATAGACAAGCCGGCTGCCAAAACGATATTTCTGTATATCGATATAATGCTGCGTATAGTCCAGATCTGCCTGAACCGTAACGCGCTGAACCTCATTATTGATGCTGTAGCGCAAAAGCGCCGAAAGTGCCACAATCATCCGGGTAGCCGCCTCAGGATCAAGTTTAACCATAAACTTGATGTTTTCCAATGTGTTAAAAAGAAAATGAGGGTTAAACTGTGACTCCAGCTGCTTAACCTCGGAGACAACAGTCGCTCGTACCTTTTCCTTATTGAGATCAATAAGCCTGTGCAGACTGCGTACCATGCGATTGTATCCCGCTGCAATCGGCTCAAACTCATTTCCTGGTCTTACCGTAATCTGCCGATCAAGCTCACCATTTTTCACGGCAGCAAAAGCCTCAACAAGCTCGTCAATCGTCTGCATTTTCCGCGCCGTCTCACGCCGTACACTTACAATAATAATAGGTATCATGATAAGCAGTACACCGAGCAGGATTCCCGCCCCCGTAAGATACTGTGTAATCATGTTGCCAATGGGGGAAAATGCATAGACATGTAGTTTACCACTAAGAATACTGCTCTCCGATACATAGTAGTGCTGGTCCTTAAAGGAAATGCTGCCTGCCGCCCCTTTAAGTGACGGCCACAACTTTTGAAAACGTGCATCGCTAAAGCCTGAATCTGTCGCAATCGGCGTATAATCATACTCATCTGCAATCACAAACTGCACATGCGGCGATGAAATTGCCTGACGAAGATACGTTCCCGGAATTACAAATACGATATACCCCTGCAGTATTCCCTTCATCTCTATTGCCCGCGCAATAATCATATCCCGCTCATAAAAACGATCATTTGTGCCAAACTCCATAAACGTCTCCCACGGTGACACTCCCATACGATGAAAAATACCCCATTCAGCACCAACTGTCATTTGCAGCTCATATGGCAGTTTTGCACGATTTGACAAAATAATCTGTTTTTTATCATTGAGTAAATAAAAACTCGTATTATCATGCATAATATTAACCTGCTTATAAAGCTTTGTATAGAGCTTCATCTGCTGTTCCCGACTCGCAGCCAGCGCCGTAAGATCATAGCCGGCATCAGCAATATCATTTGCCCGTTCTTTGTAGTCCGTGACAATACCCTCGATGACCTCCGCCACAACCTGACGGCTTTCTGTATTGCGTTCAAGTACGTTCTTATTCCAATAGGTAAATGCCAGCACCACACAAATAAGTGCAATAATAAATACTGGTATAAGTGCATATTTCGTAAAGGTTATACGAATCTCATCCTGCAAACGACGCACGCGGTTCACCTCTCTTCTACAGCATACCATTTTTTATCAAAAAACGAAATAAAATCAGTAGGAAACAAAACGAGGTACTATATAAGTCAGCCTTATATGGCACCTCGTTTCGATTTGTTACTTATTTTTCACTTGTAAAAACATCCTTGAACTTATCAAGCCATGCCTTCTTATTTTGTTCTACTACAGATTCATTATCATCAATAATCTTAATCTGATTTTTTGGCAGAAGACCTGCCGGCGGTTCAACATCGTCTCTTACAGAACGACGATGAAGCTGCTGCACAATAATCGTTTGTGCTTCTTTGCTCGTAATAAAATCAATAAATTTCTTTGCATTTTCCATGTTTTTTGCATTTTTAATGATATAAACGCCATCTGGTTTAGAGATAACGCCTTCCTTCATATATACAAGCTTAACCGGAGCACCATCGGCAACATATTTTGCACCGCCTTCTTCAAAAGTACAGCCAACCGCATATTCACCATCCGCTACACCTTTATATACCGCAGAAGACCCACTGAGAAGCTTGCCATCAAGGTTTTGACAGAACTTAGCAATATAGTCCCAGCCATTTTCCGGATTCCCCTTACCCATTGCATAAAGCATATTAATGAGATGTTCATAAGAGGACGATGACTTGGATGGATCTGCCATAGCAATCTTACCCTTGAGTGCAGGATTTAAGAGATCTCCGTATCCTTCAACTTTGATATCACCGATAAGATTTGTATTAACCATAATAACACTCGGAATATCCGTAAAACGTGTCATTGATCCTTCCGTATTCTTGAATGCAGCCTGAATGTGTTCTTCATTTACGGACGTGTAGTTTTCAAACAGTTTTGCTTTTGGTTTCATTGTATTAAGCGAACCACCCCAGAATATATCTCCGAGAGGATTTGCTTTTTCAGATTCTACTCTTTTTAAAAGTTCTCCTGTACCAGCAGCAATAACTTCAACTTTGATACCACTTTGTTTTTCAAATTCCTGAACAAGCGGATTAATAAAAGATAGCGGATGCGGACAATAAACAACGAGTTTGTTGCTTTCTTCACCGCTTCCTTTAG
>JBAYAD010000025.1:0-17520 GCA_041669965.1 Selenomonadaceae bacterium | reverse complement strand
TGCCAGTCGCTGCAATACTCTTATACGCTGTCGATTGACCATTTCACGATTGCAGGAAATCTGCTCGTAAATATCACTATAACGCGCCCATGGTTTCGATAACAAAATCTCACGAATCTTTGTTTCTTTTTCCTGACGTACTGCACGCTCACAGCTCGTACAGTATTCTTTCTCCTTTATACAAAGCGTTGAACAACGCTTGCAGGAATGATACTCATACTGCTTCTCCAATTTTTCCTTTTGCAGTTGTTTCTGATAAAGACGCTCCAGTCGATTACGCAATGCCTCATCCTTTATCTCACTGCATTTTTCCGTCACGATCTTTCTTTCCTGCTCGCAAAGATTTACCTTACGCAGTAAACGTCCAAGATCAGGTCCATCCGGCAGCTTTTCAATTTCTGCAGCTGCCTCATCCTCCCTATAAGAACAAAAACGGATATCCTTTATCAGTGTATCACCGATAAAGGAATTGAGTTTATTTATGATCTCAAGCTTCATCATCATAAGATTATTAGCCCAGGCTGAACTTTTTGCCGCAATAAGCAATGTAGTAAAAGATATACGTATTGGCCTTGTATTCGCTGCAATATCCTTACCAACAATTCTTTTCCAATAAAACAAAACAAGCTGCGCTTTATACTGCTTACGCATACCGATTGACTGAAACATTTTTGGTAAAATAGCTTCAACTCGCTCAACTCGTACGGTTCGCGACATCTTTTTTCTCATGATTTCACCCCGCTATCGTTCCTGCCTTTACCTTATAATACCTGCCAATACGTGCTGGCGGGAAATAAGCTTCATCCGTTGCTGTTATGACAGTCTGAATATGTTCCCGGCAAATAAACTGCAGAAGCTGTTCGCGCCGACTTACATCAAGTTCACTCATTACATCATCCAATAAAAGAATCGGGTACTCACCCGTTTCCGATCGTATGAACTCAAGCTCTGCCAGCTTTAATGCAAGCACACCCGTACGCTGCTGTCCCTGAGAACCAAAAGAACGTAAATTAATTCCATTGACTTCCAGAATAATATCATCACGATGCGGACCCACAGTTGTCACACCACGAATAATATCAAGTTCAACAGACTCTTTCAATTTATTATTATACCATGAAACAAGGGCTTCTGTCATTGTGTCGCCCTCCATTCCATTAAAATCATAACGTACTGTTAGATTTTCTTTATTTGCTGAAATGCGGCGCTGCATAAGATTTGCCAGCATATTAAGTTTTTTTACAGCTACAAGACGACGTTCAACGACTGCTGCTGCTGCTGCTGCCAGCTGAGGATCCCAAAGATCGAGCATATCCGGCTTTGCTTTATGCTCCCGAATACGTTTAAGCAAAGTATTACGCTGCGTAACAATCCGCGTGTACTTTGAAAGTTCGTGATAATAAGCAGGGCTTGCCTGAGAAATCTCATTATCGAGAAAACGACGCCGGCCAGCTGGTGCCCCCTTAATGAGAAAAAGATCTTCCGGCGAAAAAAGTACTGCATTTAATAAACCGATAAGTTCTTTTACTTGAATACTTTGACCGTTATACATAATCTGCCGGCGTTTTTCACGACTGAAATGAAAAGTAAGGTGATTTGCTACATCAAAACGTTCAAAATCAATTTGTATTGCACCTTCATTTGCTTCCCACTTGATAAGGTCAGATTCACTATTTGTACGATGTGAATGTCCCATAGATGCATAATATAACGCCTCTAAAATATTTGTTTTTCCTTGGGCATTTAGTCCTATTAAAATATTAATATTAGGTGATAACTCAATGGATATATTTTTATAGTTCCGATAATTATGAAGCATAAGCGCATGTACTTTCATTTTTTATTCCCCTTGTTTAACGACCTTCCATATACCTTCATCAATAATCTCAATCACATCATCTGCATGTATTTTACGACGCTTTGCTGTCTCGATTATACCGTTTAGTTTGATGCGCTTTTCTTCGAGTAAAAATTTAATTTGTCCACCGGATTCAATGATACCTGCCCATTTAAGCAGTTGATCAAGCTGGATTACATCGGTTTTTATTTCAATTGTTTTTGTTTCCATATATTTTCTCCTTTTTATAAAGCAAGGGGGTGTCGCAAAAATTATTTAATTGCAACATCCCCTTTTTAATTTTTATTAGAATTATTGTGCTGTACGTACAGGCGTGACAATATACGTAAATGTATCATCATTTTCTAGTTTTACAGCAGCTGGATTAAGCGATTGATTCAAGGAAAAATAAAATTCTTCTCCATCAATATTTTTTAGGACATCTGTCACATACTTTGCATTAAATGCAATAGTAACATCGGGTCCGTCAATTGATACCGGAACCGTTTCCTCGGCTTTACCAATATCCGGATTATTCGAAGAAATAAGAACTTTTCCTTCTGAGAAATTAAGACGAATGATATTATATTCACCTGCACGCGAAATAAGTGATACACGATCGACTGCCGATAAGAAATCATGTGTATGAATCTTTACATTTGTCTTGAATTCCGGTGGGATAACACGTTTATAATCAGGAAACTGTCCTTCGATCAACCGGGATGTTAGATATACATTATCAAAAGAAAAACTAATCTGGTTATAGGAACAATTTACTTTTACATTTGTTGGTATTTCCGACACCATAATACGCAGAAGTTCATTGAGTACCTTTGCTGGAATAATTATTTTTATCGAACCATTGAATTCATCAAGAATTTCTTTTTTGACAGAAAGACGATGTGTATTTGTCGCTGCCATTGTTACCTCAGAATTATTTACATCAAGTAAACAGCCGGTAAATACAGGACGAGCTTCATCGTTTGAGCAGGAAAATACGGTTTTTTTCACAAGATCACGAAGTATGTTATCACGAATTGTAAAATTCATATTTCCTGTCATTGGTTGAATTACCGGAAATTCATTTGCGGGTAAACTCAATAATGTAAAATCCGCTGTATTTGAAGTAATATTTACAATTTTTTCTTCACGGTTAAACTCAAGACGTACTTCTTCACCAGGAAGACGGCGAATGACTTCCTGCATATATCGTCCGGAAAGTACGATAGCACCTGGTTCATCTATCTGTGCTTCGATTTTACAGGCAATGCCCAATTCATAGTCTGTTGCCTGTAGTTCGAGGATATTTTCATTTGCATTAAAATAAATACCCGAGAGTATTGGCATTTGTGGTTTGCTTGATACTGCTTTTGATACAATTTGTATGGCTTGTACCAATGCATTTTTAGGGCATGTAAACTTCATTTTTGCGTCTCCTCGTTTATTTTATTAAGGTATATATATTATAAAAAGAATAGTAGTAATAGTCGTAGGGCCTGTGGAAAAGTTGATAACCCATGAAATCTATTGAGTTATCAACTTTTATGCGGTGGATAAAGTGTCAGCAAAGTAGAGGTGAGTTATCCACATAATAACAGGTATAACTTTATATTTATCTTATCCACAATTCATCTACAGGATACAAGTTGTATTATCCACATAGTTATCCACTACATGCTTTCAATTCTTTGTATAAGTTCTTTTATAATATTATTTAGTTTCATATCTTCATTGCGTTCCCGTGAAATTTTAACATGTGCGTGGATAACTGTTGTATGATCGCGACCACCAAAAATTTCACCGATTCGCGGCAAAGACGTGTCTGTAAGTTCACGGCAAAGATACATGGCAATTTGTCGTGGAAAAGCAAGGTTTCGTGTACGTTTTTTTGCGATAAGATCATCAATTTTTATTTTGAAATAAGATGCAACAATCTCTTGAATCAGTTCGAGTGTTATTTGTTTTGTCTTTCCTGTTGGAAAAACATTTTTAAGTGCTTCGGCTGCAAGTTCATTACTGATAACCTGTTTATTAAGCGAAGCATAGGCAACGACACGTGTCAAAGCACCTTCAAGTTCGCGAATATTATTATCGATACGACTCGCGATATAAACCATAACATCATTTGGAACATTAAGATTTTCGATAAGAGCTTTTTTTCGAAGAATAGCAATACGTGTTTCAAGATCTGGTGCTTGAATATCTGTAATGAGTCCCCATTCGAAACGGGAACGAAGACGGTCTTCCAACGTCTGAATTTCACGGGGATGACGATCACTGGAAATAAT
This sequence comes from Selenomonadaceae bacterium, assembly GCA_041669965.1. Taxonomy (GTDB): domain Bacteria; phylum Bacillota; class Negativicutes; order Selenomonadales; family Selenomonadaceae; genus UBA1792. The sequence goes on along the minus strand of JBAYAD010000025.1, from coordinate 13,395 downwards.
AATTTGTTTATTTGCATCATGCAGTGTGTTGAAGGTATGAAAAAATTCTTCCTGTGTATGTTCTTTTTTTGATAAGAATTGGATATCATCGACGAGCAGGACATCAATATTACGATATTTCTGCCGAAAAGCTTCCGGTTTACCATCACGAATGGAGTTAATGAGTTCATTTGTGAATTTTTCACTCGATATGTAAAGTACACGCATCTCCGGATGGTTTTGCAGGATCTTGTGGCCGATTGCGTGCATAAGATGTGTTTTGCCAAGTCCAACACCGCCGTACATAAAAAAAGGATTGTAAACCTTGGCAGGAGACTCAGCAACAGCAAGTGCCGCTGCATGAGCAAAACGATTGGAATTACCCGTTACAAAGGTTTCAAAGATATACTTTGGATTCAGCGAAGAAGAATCTCCAGGCGCAATTGGGGAGGGAACCAGGCGTATAGCACCTGATTGAGATTGTTCATCAATTAGTGTAGATTGAATCATTTGTGGTTCTGAAAATGCAGCAGAGTTTCTTGACTGAGGCTGTTCGAGAGACGTATCTGGTTCTGCCGGAACCAAATTCATACTTGTAATTTTTATCGTTAATTTTGCCTGAGTAACCTCGAAGCTGGCATCGCTGATAAAAGGAACATAGTGTTTTTCGATCCATTCTCGGGAAAAATCAGTAGGAGTGCCAAGTTCAATTTCACTTGTTGTAAGGGATAAGGGGATAATTGAAGACAACCATGTTTCAATTGCGGTCTTATTAAGAGAGTCTTCTAATTTTTTAAGAATTTGCTCCCATGTGGCTTGTAGTTGAGTCTGATCCATAAGAAAAATCCTTTCTAAAAATAAGATATGAACAATAGTTATAAACATCTTAATAAGTTATCCACCTTTTTATACACAGCAGTGGATAACTTATTAGAGAAAAAAGGTAAAAAGGCGAAAAAAAATACAAAATCGCAAAAATAATTTCACGAGTCTTTGTATTTTATATAGATATATGAATACTCTTGCGAGGTAGGCATATCTTTGTGGATAACTTAAGGTATTTTGTGGATAAAACTATTTAATTGTGCATATCTTCATTACGCAGTTAAGAATATATTACCAAAAGCAGAGCGAGTTATCAACAGTTTTTAATAGAATAGTATGAAAAACTATAAAATTATCCACAGAAACCTGTTGATTAAACACTGTAAAATTCTTGACACCACAGGTTGTGTGGGCTATAATTCTTTATAGTTAAAATTGTGTTTAGTATATTTGATTTTGACCGAGATTTTTTGAATGCTTGAAGGAGGTGCCGAATAATGAAACAAACTTTTCAACCAAATAATCATTGGAAAAAGAAAACCCATGGTTTCCGGGAACGTATGAAGACTAAAGGCGGTCGTCTTGTTTTGCAGAGAAGACGTGCTAGAGGCAGAAAGAAACTGTCGGCTTAATATTAGGTCACTCCGGTGACCTATTTTTTCCATTTAGTAAAAATGAGGATTTTAAAATGTTTAAATTACCGAAGCGGAGGATTCTGCGACAAAATAAAGAATTTCAGAAAGTTTACCGTTGTGGTCGTTCATATGCAAATCGGTATATAGTGTTGTATGTTTTTGCGGCAAACGGCTTGCAGAACAAGGTTGGCTTTGCGGCTGGTAAAAAATTAGGTAATGCTGTTACGCGTAATCGTGTCAAACGCTTGCTTAGGGAAAGTTATCGATTGAACCAGCACATGCTGGATACGAAATACTGTTTACTTCTCGTTGGCAGAAAATCGGCTGTAAATGTAAAGTATGCAGTCGTAGAAAAGGCTTTTCTCAATTTGGGTAGAAAAACCGGGATATTTAGACAAGAGGCGAAATAAGTGAAAAAGATATTTTTATGTCTTATAAATTTTTATAGGAATTTTATATCGCCACTTATGCTGCCTTCCTGTCGCTATATTCCGACATGTTCGGAATATGCACTTATTGCAATTGAAAAATACGGGGCTTTGCGTGGCGGCTGGATGGCCTTTAAGCGCATTTTACGTTGTCATCCGTTCCATAAAGGCGGATATGATCCCGTGAAATAAAGCTTTACTATGATGAAAATTAGGATGTGATAATTTGAATTTTTTTAGTTCTATATTCCAGCCCGTGGTTAATTTACTTCAGTCAATATTGGAATTTTTCTATCATGTTACGGGTATGCTAGGTATTGAAAGTTATGGACTGGCCATTGTTTTTATGACGGTTGTTATTAAGGTTCTGCTTTATCCGTTGACGGTAAGACAGGTAAAGTCAATGAAGGGGATGCAGGATATACAGCCTGAAATGAAAAAGCTGCAGGCTAAACATAAAAATAATCCACAGCTTTTACAAAAGGAAATGGCAAAACTTTATAAAGATGCCGGAGTCAACCCGCTTGCTGGTTGTTTACCGCTTGTTGCGCAGATGCCAATATTAATGGGAATGTTTTATGCATTGCAGAGTCTTACGTATGCAGGAGATCCTTCCTTTCTCTGGCTGACGACGCTGTCACAGCCGGATCCATTTTACATACTGCCGGTGCTTTCTGCAGCAACGACATTTATTCAACAGAAACAGACGACATCGGAAATGAATCAGCAAATGAAAATGATGATGATTTTTATGCCGATTTTTATTGGCTGGATTAGTATCAGTTTCCCTGCCGGGCTTGTTATGTATTGGGTAATTAATAATGTTATGCAGATTCTTCAACAATGGTGGATGTACCGTGGTGAAGAAAAAGTAAAAAAGGGGGCTGCCTAACCATGGCAACGGTAGTTGAAAAGACCGGTAAGACTGTTGAAGAAGCAATTTCTGCGGCTCTCACAGAACTAAATTTGCCTGAGAACCGTGTTTCATATGAAGTAGTCGAGGAAGCATCTAAGGGATTTTTGGGAATTATCGGTGTAAAACTCGCCAAAGTCAGAGTTACAGTCAAGGAGAATTTACCACAGGAAAAAGCGTTAAAATTTTTGGAAGATATTTTTTCTGCTATGAATATTGATTTAAAGATAGAGGCATCTGATACAGAAGAAGGTCATGTTTTTAATCTGATTGGCGATAATCTTGGAATTCTTATTGGTAAGCATGGACAGACACTTGATGCTTTGCAGTATTTGACGAATCTTGCGGCAAATCATGGTTTTGTTAATGAAAAGGTGCGGATTATTATCGATGTGGAAAATTATCGCAGCCGCCGTGAGGAAACATTGCAGCGTTTGGCTATGCGTTTGGCAGACAAGGTGAAGCGTTCCGGTGATAAGATTGTTCTTGAACCGATGAATCGTCATGAACGCAAGATTATCCATACAGCATTGCAGGAGAACCGTCGTGTCATGACCTCCAGCTCGGGTGAAGAACCTTATCGTAAGGTTGTTATTGAACCGCGTCATAGTAAGGAATAAACGGAAGAGACGCTTGTCTTTTGCGGTATATAAAGGTTTTTGGTACGAGGGAACTGTGAAAGGGCTGTCTCAAATTTTATTATTTGGGATAGCCCTATTTTTTTTTAGGAGTGATAGCCATGCAGGCAGATACGATCAGTGCAATTGCAACAGCAATCGGTGAAAGCGGGATCGGTATTATTCGGATCAGCGGTGAAAAAGCACTGGAAATTGCAGCAAAAATATTTCGACCTCAAAGTGGTAAATCACCAGAAGAGATATCTTCGCATCAAGCAGTATACGGAATGATTACAGCAGAGGATGGAACCATTATTGATGAGGCGATTTGTCTGATTATGCGGGCACCGCATTCCTATACCGTTGAGGATGTTGTTGAACTGCAGTGCCATGGTGGGACAATGCCGCTGCGACAAGCTTTGGAACTTACGTATCGTGCTGGAGCGCGTCCGGCAGAGCCCGGGGAATTTACAAAACGGGCATTTTTAAATGGTCGTCTTGATCTTACGCAGGCACAGGCTGTTATGGATGTTATTACATCGAAGACTGAAGCATCGCTGCGAATGGCCGAAAGCCATTTGGCAGGAAGATTTTCAAAAAAAATTGATACTATGCGTCATGATATTCTTGCAATGATTGCACATCTTGAAGCAAGTATTGATTTCCCGGAAGACGATATCGATGATGTTGTTACAGAAGAAGTTCGAAACAGGATAGAAATAATACGCAGTCAAATTAGTGGTTTGTTAGCAACAGCTAAGACTGGTAAAATTTTGCGGGATGGTTTGGAAACGGCTATTATAGGCAAGCCGAATGTTGGAAAATCAAGTCTTTTGAATGCGCTTTTGCAGGAATCGCGGGCAATTGTGACCAATGTTCCCGGCACAACGCGCGATAGTATTGAAGAGTATGCAAATATTGGTGGTATTCCACTTCGGATTATTGATACAGCAGGTATTCGTGATACCGATGATTTTGTTGAAAAAATTGGTGTGGATAAAGCACGCGCTTATATCGAACATGCTTCACTAGTATTGGTTCTTTTTGACTTTTCCCGGGAAATATCATCGGAGGATGAAGATATTATCAAGTTGGTCAAAGATAAAGAGGCACTTATTTTAATCAACAAGACGGATCTAAAGGGGTACTTATCTGTGGAGAAAATTCGGAAAAAATTGCCTTTGCATAAATTTATTGAGATTTCTACGGTTGAAGAAACCGGTCTTGATCAGCTGAGAACGGCAATTACAGATATGGTTTATAGTGATCAAGTGCAGCAGGGGGAGAGCGCCTTTGTCAACAATGCACGTGAAGCCAATATTTTGCACGTAGCGGAGACCCATTTAAAAGAGGCACTTATGACGATTGAGCATGAGATGAGTGCAGATTTTGTCGTTATCGATCTTCGTTCTGCCTGGGAAAAGCTTGGTGAAATTACAGGAGATACGGTTGGTGAAGATATTATTGATGAGATTTTTAGTCAGTTTTGCATTGGAAAATAATGGTAAATATAAAATAAATTTATAAATATTAGGAGGCTATTGTGGTGTTTGTTGCAGGAGAATATGATGTAATTGTGATCGGGGCCGGACATGCCGGAGTGGAAGCTGCATTAGCTGCGGCACGTATTGGTTGTACAACGCTGCTCACGACACTTAGTATGGATAATATTGCGATGATGCCATGTAATCCATCAGTCGGGGGGCCCGCAAAGGGGCATCTTGTACGGGAACTGGATGCGCTTGGCGGTGAAATGGGAATCAATGCAGATAAAACTTGTATTCAGTATCGTACACTGAATATGGGGAAGGGGCCGGCAGTTCATGCACTTCGGGCACAAGCCGATAAAAAGCTTTATCAGTTTACGATGAAAGAAACTTGTGAACAGCAGAAAAATCTTGATGTAAAGCAGCTGCTTGTTGAAAAACTGCTGCTTGAAGATTCAAGCGTTGCTGGGGTTGAGATTGAAACAGGAGAAGTTTATAAATGCAAAGCTGTCGTGCTGGCATCGGGAACGTATCTTCGCGGTAAAATCATTCTTGGGGAAAAAACCTACACAGGTGGTCCAAACGGACAACGGGCGGCTGAAAAATTGTCTGCATCTTTGCAAGAAGCGGGTGTAAAGCTTATGCGCTTTAAAACAGGGACACCAGCACGGGTCGATCGCCGATCGCTTGATTTTTCAAAAATGACGATTCAGCCAGGTGATGATGTTGTGCGTAATTTTTCCTTTATGAGCGATGTGACGACACGTGAACAAGTTCCATGCTGGCTGACTTATACAAATGAAGCAACACATAAGATCCTGCGGGATAATATGGATCGGGCACCGATGGCCAATGGTATGATTGAAGGTATTGGGCCACGTTACTGTCCTTCAATTGAAACAAAAGTACTTCGTTTTCCGGATAAAAAACGCCATCAGCTTTTTCTTGAACCGGAAGGTCTTCATACAGAAGAAATGTATGTACAGGGAATGTCAACGAGTATGCCTATGGATGTGCAGATCGAATTTTTGCAAACGATACCCGGACTGGAAAAAGCAAAGATTATGCGTGCGGGCTATGCAATAGAGTATGACTGCATCGATCCGCTGCAGTTGAAATCATCGCTGGAATTCAAAAAAATCAGCGGATTTTTTTCAGCAGGACAATCCAATGGGACTTCCGGATATGAAGAAGCGGCTGCACAAGGTCTTATTGCGGGTATTAATGCGGCGATGATGGTTAGAGGTGAGGAACCTCTTATATTAAAGCGATCGGATGCATATATTGGTGTGCTCATCGATGATCTTGTGACGAAGGGAACGCATGAGCCGTACCGCATCATGACATCGCGCGCGGAATATCGTTTACTGCTGCGTCAGGATAATGCGGATCTTCGCCTGACAGAAATGGGGCGCAGTGTTGGTCTTGTATCAGATGCCCGCTATACACGTTTTATGGAAAAAAAGAAGTGTATAGAGAAAATGACAGTATTTTTGCAGGAACTGAAGATCAATCCAAGTAGGGAAGTACTTGCTAAACTGGAAGCGATGAATTCCACGGATATTCGAACGACAACAACGATGTATTCAATGCTGAAGCGTCCTGAAATATCATACGACAAACTAAAGGCTTCGTTTGATCTACCGGAAATTAATGACGAAGTGAAGCGTCAGATCGAAATTGCGGCGGTTTATGAAGGCTATATCAAAAAACAGCTTGAACAGGTAGAGCGCATGGAAAAGTTGGAAAATAAGCTGCTGCCGGAAAATATGGATTATAGGATTGTCCCGAGTCTGCGCGATGAAGCAAGAGAGAAGCTCATGGCAATACGTCCGCGTTCAGTAGGACAAGCGGGTCGTATCTCAGGGGTATCACCAGCCGATCTTTCTATTTTGCTTGTTTATCTCGAACAGTGTCGTCGCAGCGGGGTGAAAAAATGAACTTTAAAGATGCAATGGCAAAAGCGGCAGAAGACTATGGATTTACGCTTACACTAGAACAGTTGTCTGCTTTTGAAACCTATTTTTGTCTTCTTATTGAGTGGAATGAAAAGATAAATCTGACGGCAATTACGGAACCTGAGGCGGTTGCAGTAAAGCACATGATTGATTCTCTTAGCTGTTATCGTGAGGATGTATTTCCCGCTGGTGCGAAAATTATTGATGTTGGTACAGGTGCAGGATTTCCGGGACTGCCTTTAAAGATTTTTCAGCCGCAGCTTATACTTACTTTGCTTGATTCATTGAACAAACGTGTTCGATTTTTGGAGTGCACTACAGAAAAATTGGCTCTTAAAGGCGTATGCTGCGTCCATGCTCGGGCGGAAGAAGGTGCGCGTATGAAAGTATACCGTGAAAATTTTGATGCAGCTGTATCACGTGCTGTGGCGCGTCTGCCGATTCTTTGTGAGTACTGTCTGCCCTTTGTAAAGAAAGGCGGATATTTTGTTGCACTCAAAGGTATGCAGTATAACGATGAGATAAGAGAAGCTGAAAAAGCTATACGCATGCTGGGCGCTGTTATTGACGAAGTTCGGCCGATAAAGCTGCCGGGACTTGATGATATCCGGGCTGTAATTTATATTCGCAAGACAGGTACTACACCAGCTGTTTATCCTCGTAAGGCAGGAATACCGGAAAAAAATCCGCTGGGGATCTGCGTGAAAAAGGATTTTGCTGAAGCGAAGACGAAATAAACAAGGAGTAGAAACAGGGCGGTGAAAATAGTATGGGGTTTGGTAAATTTTTCGGTATAAGTGATAAAGATGATGATGCCGAAAAAGGAAAAAGACGACAGTCGGCAGTAGTAGTTTTGCCGGAAGAATCATCTGCTTCATTGGGTGAAGCTGTAAAGATTGCAATTTCTGTGATTGTGCCGAATCCGTTTCAACCGCGAAAGATATTTAGTGATACTGCATTACAGGAACTGGCTGATTCGATTCGTGAAGTTGGTATTTTACAGCCGCTGCTTGTAAGAAAAAACAATACAGCAGGCTGCGAGCTGATTGCGGGAGAACGTCGTTTGCGGGCAGCAAAGCTTGCTGGGTTATCAGAGGTTCCTGTAATTTACAGAAATTTTACGGATAAAGAACTGGCTGAAAGTGCAATGATTGAGAATCTCCAGCGAGAAAATCTTCATTTTTTGGAGGAAGCAGCAGGTTTTATGCAGTTGCTTGAAACATTTGATTTTACGCAGGCAGCATTGGCAAAACGCATGGGAATTAGTCAGTCAACTTTGGCAAATAAGCTGCGCTTGCTGAAGCTTTCTTCTGAGGTTCAAAATATACTTGTAGCATCTAACCTGACGGAACGCCACGCAAGGGCTCTTCTGCGTCTTTCTTCAGCATCTCAGCAGTTGTCTGTTGTAAAGGACATCATACAGAGGGAACTCAACGTGAAGCAGACAGAGACACTCGTGGCTTCTTTTTTGGCAGAAGACAGTACTATAAAGAAGAAAAGAAAGATAACTGGGATTGTTCGTGATGTAAGAATATATATTAATACAATAAAGCAAGTTACAGATCAGATGAAATTGTCAGGATTAAAGATAAAAGTGCAGCAGGAGCAATCAGAGGATTACATTACATTGAATATAAAGATTCCAAAGAAGACAGCAGCAGTAAAAAAGGATTGAAGGAGAAAGCGGGGAAAAATAATGAAACGGTATATGATCATGACAGTTCTTTGTTTATGGGCATTTTCAAGTGTTTGTTTTGCCGATGGGGCGACTATGCCTGCAGCAGACACATCCGGGTTGAAGACAGCAGCAACGCCAACAGCTACAGTACTTACAAGCGAAGATAAAGAAAAAGCTGCTTTGAAAAATCGTTTTGTAAAAATATTTCAGGATAAATCCTACACGTATTATGTTGATACGAAAACGGAACAATGGACCTATTGTCCAAATACAACGGAACAGGTTATTGATGTTTGGATAAAGCTTGTCAATGTAGATGATACTAAGTACAGTTATCCGGAAACGTATCTTTTAGAGCATTATTACATTCGCCCGGATAAGCAGCAAATTCAGTTTCTTTGTGAAATAGAAGTTGCGGGTCGTCCCAATAATGCAATTCAGCAACGTGAATACAGTGCGGCAAATTGGGAAAATCTTGTTCCGGGAAGTGTAGAAGATTCAATCTATCAGGCAATTGTTGCAAATACAAAGAATTTGGAAAAAAAGAAAAGTAATTCAAAAACTGAAGTGCGTGATTTTGTGGAAGAACTTTTCCGAGTTTCATTTTAGTTACCTACTTATCCACAAAGTTATACACATTTCGTCTATATAAGTGTGTGTATTGTGGATAAGTAGGTAATAAATCCATAAAATATAAAAATTCATTATTTTACTAGGAACATACAGAAATAATAAAATCAAGTAAAATGGAAGTAATCCGAAAAATTATTTATGAGAATATAGTAGTTTTGCTAAAAACCCCCCACAGATTTATGAATCTGTGGGGGGTTTTAGATAGTGTTTATATGAAATCAATGATGGAAAAGTCGAATAGCTGTGAAAGCCATTGCTATATTGTATTTATCGCAAGTTTCGATGACGTTGTCATCACGAATAGAACCACCACTCTGGGCAACAAAGCTGACACCACTCTTATGAGCGCGTTCAATATTATCACCAAAAGGAAAAAATGCATCGGACCCGAGTGATACGTCTTTAACTGTTTTAAGCCAGGCGGTTTTTTCTTCCGTTGTAAATATGTCTGGTTTCTTGGTAAAGACACGTTTCCAATTATCATTATCAAGAAGGTCCATGTACTCATCCGAGACGTAGATATCAATAGCATTGTCACGATCAGGACGGCGAATATCTTTTTTAAAAAGGAGATTCAGTACTTTTGGATTCTGACGAAGATGCCAAATATCTGCTTTATTACCAGCAAGTCGTGTGCAGTGGACACGTGATTGCTGGCCGGCACCAATACCAATAGCCTGCCCATCTTTGGCATAACATACAGAGTTGGACTGCGTATACTTAAGTACAATAAGCGAAATAAGAAGATCACGTTTTGCTGCATCCGGGATATTTTTATTTTTTGTTGGAATATTTACAAGACAGCTGTCATCAATCTGAATGTTGTTGCGTTTCTGCTCAAAAGAAATACCAAAAACTTCCTTCGTTTCAAGTTCTGGTGCCATATAAGAAGAATCCATCTGAATAACGAGGTAGTTGCCTTTACGTTTTAGTTTGAGAATTTCAAGTGCAGCAGCAGAGTAGGATGGAGCAATGATGCCATCAGACACTTCACGTGCGAGAAAAGAAGCTGTCTGTGCATCACATTCGTCGGATAAAGCGACAAAGTCACCATAGGATGACATCCTGTCAGCACCACGAGCACGGATATAAGCTGTAGCGATTGGAGAAAGCTCAATGCCTTCAACAAAGTAAACTTGTTTTAATATAGCAGATAATGGCATAGCAACTGCTGCACCAGCAGGGCTTACATGCTTAAAAGAAGCGGCTGCCGGAAGGCCGGTTGCTTCACGAAGTTCACGGACAAGCTGCCAGCTGTTGAAAGCATCAAGAAGATTAATATATCCAGGTTTGCCGTTAAGGATAGTGAAGGGCAGGTCTCCTTTTTTGACGAAAACACGGGCTGGTTTCTGATTTGGATTACAGCCATATTTTAATTCAATTTCATGCATAATTAAATCTCCTTTATAATTATAATACAAAAAAAGCCCACACGTATTCCAGGCTCTGCCCAGACGGTCGGCTTTCTAAACTATACTTCATGTGGTCATTTCCACTTCCGTCAGTTGTATAGTTGGTATAATTTTAATGTACCATCGACAAGAATTTTTGTCAATGGTACATTAAAATTATTGTTAAATAAATGTAAGTAGCATAGTTAGCAGATATTTGTAGAATACACAGGATTTTTTTTTGAAATGGAGAATATGTAAACAGGAGGCGAATACAATGTTAAAAAGTATTGCAGTTATGACAAGCGGCGGTGACAGTCCAGGAATGAATGCAGCAGCAAGGGCAGTCATACGTACGGCTTTGTTTGAAGGAGTAAAGGTATGGGGCATCAATAATGGATATAAAGGCCTGCTGGAAGAAGACTTGTTTGAAATGGAATCCCGTTCGGTAGGGGATATCATTCAGCGAGGGGGTACTTTTCTTGGAACAGCGCGCTGTCCGGAGTTTGAAACACCGGAAGGACGGACAAAAGGTTATGAAAATCTTATAAAGCATAATATTGAAGGGCTTGTTATCATCGGTGGAGATGGCAGTCTGCGTGGTGCACAGAAGCTTAGTGCAGAACACGGTATTCCTATTGTAGGGTTACCTGGCACAATAGATAATGATGTATGGGGAACTGATTATACAATTGGTTCTGATACAGCAGCAAATACAATTATTGATGCAATCAATAAGCTAAGGGATACAGCATCAGCACATCATCGAATAGCAGTTCTTGAAGTGATGGGACGCAAATGCGGCTGGCTGGCGATGATTACGGGTATTGCTGGTGGTGCCGAATATATTCTTGTGCCAGAAGAAAAATTTGATATTAATGCAGTTTGTACTGGAATTAAGGCAGATTATGAAAGAGGAAAACGTTATGTCCTCGTCGTTGTTGCTGAAGGTGTTGGCAGTGGAATTGATATTGGAAATCAGATTGCAGAGAAGACTGGAATTGAGACACGCGTTTCGGTTCTGGGGCATATCCAGCGCGGTGGTTCGCCAACGGTTGAAGATCGTGTAAAAGCAAGTCAGCTGGGAGAAAAAGCAGCATTGGCACTTATCTCAGGGCTTTCTGATGTTGTGTTTGGTTTTAATCATGGAAACGTAGTCAGTATTGATCTTCATGATGCTGTAACAAATAAGAAAAAGCTTGATGCGGAATGTATGCGCTTGGCAAAAGTGCTTGCATAAAAACAATAATTTATAAACACTCAAAAGGAGACTGTAAAAATACAGTCTCCTTTTGAGTGTTTCACGTGAAACATTATTTTTTTATAAGCGCTTTAGCAATGTTTACGGCCTGCACACCATCGTGAGCATAAGCATCTGCACCAACTTCATCAGCATATTCTTGTGTAAGAACGGCACCGCCAACCATAACTTTTGCAGAACTTCCGGCATCATTGAGGGCTTTAATAACAGCATCAATCTGAACCATCGTTGTAGTCATAAGCGCACAAAGACCAACAATATCTGCATCGTTTTCAATAGCAGCACGAACAATATCTTCAGCAGCGACATCTTTGCCAAGATCAATAAGGTGAAAACCATTGTTTTCAAGTAAAGCCGCTACAATATTTTTGCCAAGATCATGAACATCTCCTTTTACGGTAGCAATGACAAATGTTCCTTTGCTTTGAATGATTTGTGCAGGTAAAATTTCTTTGATTTTAAGAAAAGCGATTCGCATAACTTCGGCTGAAAGAAGTACTTGTGGAAGAAAGAGTCGACCAGAGCCAAAATCAATACCAATTTCATTCATGGCAGCAGTTAGTGATTTTTCAGTGATTTCCTCTGAGGTTTTTCCTTCATGCAGTGCTTTTTCGACAAGCATAGCAACACTTTCTTTTTCACCATCAATAACCGCCATTTTAATTGCTGTAAGTGTATCCATATTGGTGATTTTTGCTGTTGCAGCTTTTGGGGGAGCAGTTTGATTAATAGTGCTTTTACTATAAGCAAGACCGTTTTGATCTTTACCCAGGAGGGCAGAACTGGCGAGCAAAGATGCCTGCATGGTATCATCGTAAGGATTCATAATTGGGGCATCAAGACCCGCTGCCAGACACATTGCAAAAAAAGTGCCATTAATTAGTGGGCGATTTGGAAGACCATAGGAAATATTACTAAGACCCATCGTTGTTGGATAGCCAAAAGCATCACGATAAAGTTGAAGTGTATGCAGTGTTTCTCTGCAGGCTTTTTCATCAGCGGCAATCGTCATAACAAGACCGTCAAGTAAAAAATCGCCGGATTTGAGGCCAAATTGCTGTGCTTCATCAATAATAATTTCAATAAGTTCTTTGCGCTCATTGGCTGTTTTTGGCACACCTTTTTCTCCGATTGGCAGGCATAAAATAGCTGCGCCATATCTTTTGGCCAGTGGCAAAAAGGCTTCCAGACGCTCCGGTTCAGCACTGACTGAGTTAATAAGTGCACGACCAGGGTATGCTTTAAGACCGGCTTCAAGAGCAGCAACATCACTTGTGTCAATTGCAAGCGGTACATCGACGAGCTGAGAAATCTCGGTAATGGCTTTTTTCATTGCAGCTGTCTGATCAATTCCGCCAACACCCATATTGACATCAAGAACTTGTGCACCGGCACGTATCTGTTCAATAGCTTCTTTTTTTACGGAGAGAAAAGAGCCTTCTTTGATTTCTGCAGCAAGTTTTTTACGACCTGTTGGATTTATGCGTTCACCAATAAGGACGGTTGGAAGATCTTTATCAATAAAGACTGTTTTACTGCGACTTGTAAGAGCCAGCCGTGGCGAGATTTTCTTGCGTACAGGTTCAATGC